>DATEZK010000027.1:0-5343 GCA_035255665.1 Candidatus Limnocylindria bacterium | reverse complement strand
TGGTTGCGGGCGTCCATGCCCGCCTCGTACATGCCGCGGCCACCAGTGTTCGTCATGCGGCTTCCGTTGGTGCCACCGCTGTCGGTGCTGCTGTCGGTGTCGATGTACGGCGTGATCGTGATCTGGCTGAGCGGCACGCCGAGCGCTTCGGCGGCGACCATCATCATGTTCGTGCGCTGGCCGGAACCGATGTCCGTGACACCGGAGACCGCCTGCACGCTGCCGTCGCTGTTGATGATGACCTGACCCGTCGACGGGTTGCTGCCGGCGCCGTGGCTGCAGACGTGGATCGCAAAGCCGATGCCGTGGTAGACGCCGGGCCGGATCTGATTGGCCTTGGGTGCGTGCCACTGCCCCTTCCAGTTGATGGCGTCGCGGACACCCGTGATGACCTCACGCAGGCCGGAGTTGCTGTACGCCCGCTTCGTGGTGAGGTTGCCCGTCGTGTTGATGTTCTTGAGACGGAACTCGACCGGGTCCATGTTGATCGCGTAGGCGGCCTTGTCCATGATCGTCTCAAGGGCGAACGTGCCGTTCGGGTGGCTCACGCAGCGGTACGGGCCCGACTTGTAGCTGTTCGTCATCACGTCGATGCCTTCGAGCCGCAGGTTCGGGAAGTTGTATGTGTGCTCGAGGTGGTACCACGCGCCGTTCGCCGCGCCGGCGCGCTGCGCGCCAACGTTCGCGATGATCTTGAACTGGCCGAACTGGAGCGTGCCGTCCCGGCTCACGCCGAGCTTCATCTCGTTGCGGAAGGCCGGGCGGTGGGTGCGGGTGACGAAGTCCTCGTACCGCGTGTACATGTTCTTGATCGGGCGGCCGGTGAGCTTCGAGAGCAGAGCGGCGTGGACCTCGGAGAGGTCGATACCGCTGCGGTAGCCGTAGCCGGATCCCAGGTAGCCGGTCTGCGTGACCTTCACCTTGTTCTGCGGGATCTTGAGCGCCTGCGCCAGGCCAGACCGGGTGCCGTGCGCGTGCTGGTTGGTGTAGGTCATGTTGAGCTTGTCGCCGTCCCAGAAGGACATCGAGTTCGTCATCTCGAGGGCGAGGTGCTGCTCGGTGGCCTTGATCGAAACGTTGTCGACGACGACATCGGCGCTCGCGTTCGGGTTTCCACGAACGAGTGGCGCGGTCACCGCGATGGTGGTGCCATCAAGGTTGCTCTGGAACTGCTTGGGGGTCGACGACTTCATCGCCTCCATCATGTCCAGGGCGGCCGGGAGCACTTCGTACTCGACCTTGATCGCGCGAAGGGCCACATCGCCGATGTGCTCGCTGTCGGCGGCGATCACGGCGATCGGAGCGCCGACCTCGAAGACCTCTTCACTGAAGATGAAGCGCGTCGGCAGTGCCGACCCAAGGAAGACGTCCTTGTACTCCTCGGGCAGGTTGCCGCGGTGGAGGATCTTCCGAACGCCAGGAAGCTTCTCCGCCTCCGTCGTGTCGATCGACTTGATCTTCGCGTGCGGGTAGCGGCTGCGCAGCGTCTTCATGAAGAGCATGCCCGGCTGGCGCAGGTTCTCGGTGTATGTGCCCTGGTTGGTAACGATGCCGTAGCCCTGGATGCGGGCGATGTCCTGGCCGAGGATCTTGAACTGGAAGTTCGCGGGGATCTCGGTCGTTGTCGACCCACCCGTGGCGCCGGGGATCTTGCTTCCGTACTTCGAGATGACGTCGGCGACGAGCTCGGACTGCTCGGCGACCATCTCCTGCCAGGTCGGATCGATCGAGAGTGCGTACCAGTCGGAGTCGCTGAGGCTCGCCGCGTAAGCGGCATCCTGCGCGACGCGTACAGCTTCGATTTGAGCCATCTTTATCCCCTCCTACCGGACCGCGTGACCGAGGTCTTTGAGGATGTCGCGGACCTTGGCCTCGTCCAGCTTTGCCGGGTCCCACTTGACGGTGACGGCTCGCTCGCTGCCGCTCACGGCCAAGATGCCATCGCGCTTCTTGAGCGCCTGCTCGAACGGCTCGAAGTCCTCGATGGTGCCCATCGGGACGGCGAATTGGAACTCCTTCGAGGTTCCGGCCGCGGTCGGTGACGCGTCCTTTACGCCTGTCGCGTTGACGACGATGGGTGACGCGAGGTGCGACACCTGCTCGCCGCGTAGCTCTGCGGCCGCGACGTTGACGGACGTGAAGATCTTGGCGTACTCGCCGCAGCGGCAGATGTTGCCGGAGAGCGCCTCCGCGATCTGCGCCGTGTTCGGCTTCGGGTTCGCGCCGAGGAGCTGGACCGTCGACATGATGAATCCCCGCGTGCAGATGCCGCACTGGAATCCACCGTCGAGCCAGAACGCGCGCTGCACCGGGTGCAGGCCGGAGACGCCGGGTCCCTTCGGGAGACCGGCGACGGTGCCGATGACCTGACCGCGACCAAGTCGCGCGCTGAGAACGGTGCAACCGTTGACGGCCTTGCCGTCGACGAGCACCGCGCATGCGCCGCACTGCGCGCGGTCGCATCCGAGGTTCGAGTTCGACAGACCGAGCTGGAAGTTCATCGTCTCCCAGAGGCTCTCGCGGTTATCGACAATGAGGTCGTACTTCACGTTGTCGATGTTGAGCGAGACTCGGCGCATCGTCGCGGGGACCGGACCAACACCCGTTGTCGTCGTGGTGGTCGTGGCCTCCGGATTGATCGCCTTGTTCGCGACGACCGCGCCACCGAGAACGACCCCGGCTGCGGCTGCTCCTGCTCCTGCTCCGATGAGGAAGTTGCGTCGCGTGACTGACAGTGCTGGCTTCTCTTGACTCGTGTCGGGCTCCGCTACTGGATCAGACGTAGTCCCTCCCGGTTCCGTCACAAACATTCACCCCCAGAACAATCAATAGGACACGCTCTATGGACGGCGCGGATGAGCGTAACAGCGGCGTGTACGGACGCAAGCGATTGCGGAGGGCCCTTTCCCGTTGCATACGACCGGCCAGCCTCTGTAACGGTGGTCCGGAAACCGCGCCGCGCGTCAGCGGTTTTGAACAATCTCTTTGCGCAAAAGTCCACGACGATAGCGTGGGGTTTCGGTGCGCTAACGGGCATTTGCGCAAAACCGACCCGTCACGTCGGCCCGACGACCGGCCGTACCTCCTGACGACCAACCGACCCTAAGATGAACGCGTGAGGACGATCTACGCGAGGATGGCCGAACTCGAGCGCGAGGGGCGCCGCTTCGCGGTCTGCACCGTGGTTCGCACCACAGGGAGCACGCCGCAGGTCGTGGGCGCGAAGCTTTTGGTCGACGATCTCGGACGCCTCACCGGCACACTCGGTGGTGGCTGCGTCGAAGGCGACGCGTTCGAAGAAGCCAAGCGTGTCCTGGAGACAGGCGACACATCGCTGCGTGAATACGAGTTGACCGAAGACCTGGCGTGGGACACCGGGCTCGTCTGCGGCGGCACGATGTGGATCTCCATCGAGCCCGGCGAGCGCGCGCTGCTCCTCGGCGGTCGCGATCTGCTCGGCGACGTGCTGGCCGCCTCGTCCGGTGGGAAGCCCGTCGCGCTCGCGACGCTGCTCCGCCGCGAAGGCAAGGACTTCCAGCCGAGCGGCAAGCTCTTCGTCGAGACCGATGGCGGCACCGGCGGATCGCTCGGCAACGGCACTCTCGACGCGCGCGCGACCGAAGCAGCGCTCGACGCGCTGCGGCAGGCGACGCCGCGCACGGTCGCGCTCGACGCCGCGCATGAGCTCCTCATCGAGCCGATCGTCACGAAGCCGCGTCTCGTGATCGCGGGCGGCGGGCATGTCGGCCTCGCGATCGCGAAGATGGCCTCACAGCTCGAGTACGACGTCACCGTGATCGACGACCGTCCCGAGTTCTCGTCGCGCGAACGCTTCGGAGCGGGCATCGACGTCGTGCGCATGGATATGGCCGAGGCACTGCGTACGATGCCGATCGGCTGGAACAGCTTCATCGTGATCGCGACGCGCGGTCACAAGCTCGATGCGCACTGCCTGCGCGAAGCGGTGAAGACCGACGCGCGCTACGTCGGCCTGCTCGGCTCCAAGCGCAAGACGATCCTCATCGCGAAGATGCTCCGGGACGAAGGCATCTCCGAGGAGCGCATCCGCGCGGTGCACGCACCGATCGGTCTCGACCTCGGTGGACGGACGCCGGCGGAGATCGCGCTGGCCGTGCTGGCGGAGCTCAGCATGGAGCGGCACGGTGGATCGGGGCGGCCGCTTCGACTCGCGGACGACATCTACGACCGAGCGGTGTCCAAGCGAAGCTCCTAACTGAGGCGGACATCGTCCGCAGCGAGCGGCTCGACCTCATCGTGATGCCGCTCCCGGTGCTCGACGCGTTCGTCGATGGCAATGCGACCCGCGCGCGAGAGCTCGTCGATTACGCGGTGCCTGCGGATTTCCCGGGCGCCGCGGCGGCCGAAGTGCTCGAGATCCGCCGGATCCAGCTCGCAGCGGATCCGGCGCGCGCTCCGTGGTCGGTGCGCGCGATGGTCCGTCGTGACGACCGCGTGATGATCGGCTTCGTGAACTTCCACGGACCGCCCGGCATCAATGACATCGAGGCGGCCGGCGCCGCCGAGCTCGGATGGACTGTGTTCCCCGAGCATCGCCGCAAGGGCTACGCGACCGAGACCGCACTGCGGCTCATGGACTGGGCGCGCGCGGAGCACGGCGTACGTCGCTTCATCTCGTCGACGACGCCGGACAACGTGCCGTCGCTTCGCGTTCACGAGAAGCTGGGCTTCCACCGGACCGGTCAAGTGGTGGACGGCGAGATCATCTTCGAGCTCGCGCCCTAGAGAGGCTCGCGTCACGTGAGCTTCGTCTTCCTAAAATTCCTGCACGTCGCCTTGATGTTCATGGGTGCGGCACTTGCCGTCGGACCGGCCACGCTCCTCTATCTACTGGCCAGGTCCGGTGACCCTGCGGCGATCGGCCGCACATTCAAACTCGCGGAACGCGTCTTTCAGATCAGCACGGCGTGCTACGGCCTCGGGATCCTCGCCGGCTTCGCGGCGGCGCTTGCAGGGACCCTTGATCTGACGGCGTCATGGCTGATCACCGCGTATGTGCTGGTCGCGGTCCTGGGCGTTCACGGGGTGCTGTTCGATCGTTGGACGAAGCGGGTCGCCCTCAGATTCGGCTCCAGCGGTGCGACTGACCCGGCCCAGGTGCAGGGCCTTCGGCGCGACCGCGCTCCGCTCTACTTGCTGGTCGCGATGGCGATCCTCGTCGTGGCGATCGTTTATGTGATGGTGACGAAAGTCAGCCTCTAGGCGACGAGATCACTTCTCGCTGATCTCGTTGACATCCTGCGGGTGCGGCGCCGTGCCCTCGGGCTTGTCGCTCGGCGCGGCCGCCGAACCGCGGCGATGTGC
>DATEZK010000026.1:0-4145 GCA_035255665.1 Candidatus Limnocylindria bacterium | reverse complement strand
GGAAGGTGCGCGGACCGACGAGGGTCACGGTCTTCGTGAAGGTCTCGCTCACCGCGACGCCCCCCTCGCGCACGTCATACGAAAGGCGGTAGGTGCCAAGAAGTGCCGGCGCGACAAAGGGTGCGAAGAAGCTGCCGGTCGCACCCGGTCGCAACGTGCCGAGTAGGACGGAGCCTGACGTCACGGCCCGTCGCGTCGTCGTGTCGATCAGCCGCCACGCGATCGTCAGCTCGTGCTCGGCTTCGTCGACCGTGGGCAACGCGGTGTATTTCGTGACGAGCAGCGACGCTTCGCCGCGGTGCAGGACGGTGGGCAGGTCCGTCGTGGCGCTTACGAGATAAGGCCGGTGCGCGCGAACTTGGAACGACCCGGTCGCCGCGCCGAGTTTCGCGAGCGCGTTGCCGTTCGCATCGACCAGGCCGAGCGTTACCTTGTATTCGCCCGGGGTCTGCGGGACGGCGAGCACGACGCCGACGTTCGCGCTTCGCCCCGGCGCGAGGCCGGGAAGGCCCACCGGTGCCGGCGACGTCGCGACCACTGCGTCCTTGCTGTCGCGCATCTCCCAGACGAGACGCGGACCCGCGATGCTCCACGACTCGCTGCCGACGTTCGTGATCGGGATCGTGATGCGCGGGGAGGAGCCGATGTCCGCGCTCACGACAGTGCGCGGCACGTCGTAGCGAGCGTTGGCGGGCGGCTCGAGTAGGGTGCTGTACACGGTCGAGGCGACGTTCGCGATGAACGCGTACGCGTCGGAGTCGAACGCATCCCACGTCATCGCGACGACGACGCGTGGTCCGGACGGGGTGAAGATGATGCCCGCGTCGTGCGTGAGCCCCGGGAGGTTCCCCGTCTTGTGCGCGACGACAACGCCCTCGGGCAGCGCCGCCGGCAGTCGATCGTTGATCTGCTGGCGCGCGAGACGCGCGACCATCCGGTCCGACGCGGACGCCGAGATAAGCTCGCGCTTCGCGAGGAGTGTGAGCAGCGTGCCGATCGCGGCCGGGGTCGCGACGTTGTCGTCCACACCCCAGTTCACGAACACATGGAAGTCGTTGATCCCCGCGGCGCGCAGCGTCGCGTTGACGTTCTCGGCGCCAAGCATGTGCCAGAGCGCGAGTGCCGCGCCGTTGTCGGAGATCGTGATCATCACTTCGAGCGCCTCGTCGAGCGTGAGTTCGGTGCCGGCGACCTCGAAGGAGCCGTCTTCGGTGATGTCCTCGGCGTGGATGGTGATGATGTCGCTGTAGTGGAGCTCCCCCGCCTCGACGCGACGCTCGGCCTCCGCCAGTAGCCCGAGCTTGTACAGCGAGGCGGTGATGATCGGCTCGTCCGCGTCGTGGCTGTAGAGCGGTTTGTTCGTTCTCGCGTCGCCGATCCAGAGGCCGGCACCGCCTGGGAACGCGGTCACCAGCTGGTCGAGCTGCTGTACGAGCTCAGCGGTGCTCGCCGCCGCGGGCGCGCCACGGATAAAGCCGACCAGGACCAGCGAGACGGCCAGGATGACGGCGCTGCCTTTCATGGCACCCAAGTAACGCGCCGCCAGCCTCGGTGGTTCACGGCGTAACCGTTTTCTCACCTTTCAGCGCCGCATGGCCCAAACGCAGCATCTCGCGGTATCCGGCACTCGTGTCGTCCTCAAATCCCAGCAAATGAAGTGCCCCGTGAGCGGCCAGGAAAGCGACCTCCGTCGCGAGCGGCCAACGCCGCCGCTTGGCCTGCCGCGCCGCCTGCGCGCCGCTGATCACGACGTCGCCAAGCTCGAGGGTGCCGTCGGCCTCGCGCTTCAGCGCGGACGCCGCGATCTTTCCCTTCGCGCCGCGGCGCAGTGACTGCCCGAACGAAAGCACATCGGTCGTGCGGTCCTTCCGGCGATAACGGCGATTGAGCTCGCGCATCGCCGCATCGTCGACGAATGCGAGAACGAGCTCCGCATCCTTCGTGACTCCGTATGGCCGGAGCGCGGCACGGACGGCGCGGCGCGCGGAGGCGAGGTCACACGGAGCCTCGCCTCGGACCGCGATCTTCAGCGGTCGGACGCCGCCTTGTCGGACGCCTGCGGGATCCGCGCGATCCGATCCTCTGGATACGGGATGCGCTCGTGGTACACGCCCAGGAGGAGCTCGCAGAACGCGTCCTTGATCCGCTGGATATCGCGCAGCGTGAGATCGCATTCGTCGAGCTGACCCTCGGTCAGCCGGTCACCAACGATCCTTTCGACCATCGCGCGGATCGTCTCGGGTTTCTTCTCCGCAAGTGAGCGCACCGACGCCTCGGTGCCGTCCGCGAGCATGACGATCGCCGCTTCCTTCGAGCGCGGGCGCGGGCCCGGGTAATGGAACGACGCTTCGTCAGGGTTCTGGCCACGCGACTGCGCGAGCTGGTAGAAGTACTTCACGACGCTCGTGCCGTGATGCGCCGGGATCATCTCGCGGATCATCGGCGGCAGGTGATAGCGCTCCGCGAGCGCGAGGCCATCGCGAACGTGAGCGGCGACGATGCCTGCGGACACGATCGGGTCGAGCTCGTCGTGCGGATTGGTGCCGGTCTGGTTCTCGATGAAACCGGTGGGGTTACGCATCTTGCCGATGTCGTGGTAGTAGGCGCCCACACGCGCGACGAGCGGATCAGCGCCGATCACCTCGGCCGCGCGCTCGGCGAGGTTCGCGACGAGCAGCGAGTGGTGATAGGTGCCTGGGGTGCGAAGCAGGAGCTGCCGCAGCAGCGGATGGTTCGGATCGGCGAGCTCGCGAAGCTCGAACACCGTCGTGATGCGGAAGAGATGGCCGAAGATCGCCATGCCCGCAAAGGCGAGCAGGCCGGAGCCCGCTCCGCTGACCAGCGCCGCCACCGCGAGCTGCGCAGCGCCGACTGGATCGGTGGACTGCCCAATGAGCGTGAATGAGACGACAACGCCGAGGTTACCCAGTGCCACAGAACCCGCTCCCGCCGCGAACTCACGCGCGGTCGTTGCGCGTTGCACCGCGGCCATGCCGAGGAGCGCCGGCACGAGGACGTACGCGACGAGCTCGACCTGACCGGACAGGATCCCGACATGCAGAGCGCCCGCGATCTGTGTCGCGAGCGCGGTGCGCCCGCCAACGAGCACGGTGATGATCATCGCGACGGCCGCGAAGGGGATGAAGTACACGAGTAGCGTCTGGCCACCCGGGATGAGCGCGCGCGCCGTCACGGTGACGACGAGCAGCGACAGCATGACGAGGATCATCTTGCGGTCGTCGTTCCACGCCTCCGTCGCGTAGCGCTGCACGAACAGCGCGAGCACCGAAGAGATGAGGACGGCCCAGACGGTGAGACCGACCGCGCCCGGCCAGTCGATGCCGGTGTTCACCAGACCCAGCGCACGGAGCTTCTCGACCTCGAGCGCGCTCACGACAGTGCCCTCGCGCACGACGACCTCGCCCGCGACGACCTGCACCTGGACCGGTGCCACGCTGCTGCGCGCGGCGAGCTGCGCGGTCGCCGTCGCGGTCTGGTCGAGCGTGACGTCCGAATCCACGAACTGCTTGACGATCCACGCGCCGACGTTCTTTTGTCGATCGGTCCATGCCGGTGGCAGCGCGGTCAAGGACGTCTCCCGGGCCGCTTCGAGCTGCTCCGGCTGGATGCCCGGCTGGTACAGGGTGCGAAGAACGTTGTCGAGCTCTTTCGAAACGGCGTCCCACTCGGCGGCGGTCATGTCGACGATGAGCGGCGCGATCTGCGGGCTGATCGCGACCTCGGCCAGCCTCGTGAGCGATGTGATGCGCTGCTCGCGTGTCTGCGCTGCGTCGGCACGCACGCGTCCGATCGCCGCGACCGCCTGCCCAAGCCGGTCACGCGAGCTGGCGACGACAGCCGGGCTGCGCGAGTACACCTTCGGGACCGCCGCACTCGCACGTTCGCGCTCGGCCTCGGTGAGCCTCTCGGAGACGAAGGCGACCGAGCGGGGCGCACGGACCTGGCGGTCGGCGAGCGATCCGACGTCGTAGCTGACCGTCGCGGGCGGCGAGAGCAGCAGCGCGACCGACGTGAGGATGCTGGTCATGATCACGAACGCGTACATCCGCGCCGTCGTCGCGCCCAGGATCCTGCGAAGCGCGACGGGCAGCGAGCCGAACCGTCGTCCAGCGGGCAGTCGGATC
>DATEZK010000025.1:0-10152 GCA_035255665.1 Candidatus Limnocylindria bacterium | reverse complement strand
ATGGCCGTCATGACACGAGCGGCGCGAGTTTGCGCGTCGCGCGACGGATTGACAAGCGCTCAGTCCGGCAGGCGCACGCGGCCTCTCTGTTGGAGGACGAGGCCTTCGCGTTCGAGCGCCAACGTGAGGCGCGCGACACGCTCGTCGCCGATCGTCCTCGTTATGTCTGACGCTTTGAGCCCGCGCGGCGCATCGCGAAGCGCGGCGATGATGCGGCCGCGCACGCGGCGGTCGCTCGTCACGAACGCCGCCTGACGGCGGGGTGCCGGCGGAACGGCGCGGCCGCGCGAGCGACACGCCGCCGCGATCGGGCAGACATCGCATCGCGGTGCCCGCGCGAGGCACACGGTCGCGCCGAGATCCATGAGCGCGTGATGCCAGCGGTCCGCGCCGCTGCGCGGCACGAGCCTCTGATCGAGCGCGACCGCCTCGCGTTCCGTCGCGATCCGGCCGAGGAGCGCGCGGCCCAGCACGCGGCGGATGTTCGTGTCAGCGAAGGCCACGGTTTCGCCGCGGCTGAAGCAGGTGACCGCGCCGGCCGTGTACGCGCCGACGCCCGGCAGCGCATCGAGCGCCTCGCGGGTCGCCGGCAGGGCGCGCGGATGCAGTCGCGCGATCCGGTGCAGGTCCCGCGCGCGGCGGTTGTAGCCGAGGCCCGACCAGGCCCGCAGGACATCCGCGAGCGCCGCCCGCGACAGGGCGGCGAGAGTGGGAAAGCGGCGGAGGAAGGCGCTGTATGTGGGAAGCACACGGGAGACCCCCGTCTGCTGGAGCATGACCTCTGAGACGAGGACGGCGTACGGATCGCGCGTGCGCCGCCAGGGGAGGTCGCGCGCGCTGCGCCCGTACCAGCGGAGAAGCGGTCTGCGGAACGCCGCCGGGGCCGGCCGACCGGTATACAATCTGTCGCCAGCATAGGTAGCCCGAAGTGCTGAGGGCCGCGAGGTCTTCAGTGCTTTTTTTCTAGGGCGGTGGGGTGCGCAAGTCGCACCCGCAGCGTAACGGAGGCTCAAATGAACAATCTCGAGAAGCCGGTCTATGTCTCTGCCGATGGGCTGAAGAAGCTGCAGGCCGAGCTGGAAGAGCTGCGCACGAGCAAGCGCACCGAGGTCGCGGAGCGCATCCACGCCGCAATGGAGTTCGGCGATTTCACCGAGAACTCCGAGCTCGAGCAGGCCAAGAACGACCAGGCGTTCCTCGAGGGCCGGATCATGACCCTCGAGCAGATGATCAAGAACGCTCAGATCATCGACGAGACGTCGAAGCACGACGTCGTCGAGGTGGGCAGCCACGTGACCGTCGAGGCTGACGGGCAAAAAGAGAAGTACACGATCGTCGGTTCGGCGGAGGCATCGCCGCAAGAGGGCAAGATCAGCAATGAGTCACCGGTCGGGCGCGCGTTGCAGGGCCGTCGCGCGGGGGAGACCGTCAAGGTGTCCGTGCCCGCAGGCACGATGGAAATGAAGATCTTGGCGGTCAGTTGAGCGTAGAGTCGCGCGAGAGCGTGGCGAGCAGAGGATCGGAGCAGGGTCACCAGGCGCGCTTCTGGGCGGATGAGGAAGCAGACCTGCTTGCCACCGACCGCCAGCACGTGATCCGCGATTCGAAGACGCCCTCGGGCGCCGTGCCGATCTCTGGTCTTCGCGGACCGATCATCACCGACGCGCTTTACCGGACCTTCAAGAAGCGCGGACTGCAGATCCGCTACGTCTTCACCATAGACGATTACGACCCCATGGACTCGCAGTCGATGAAGCAGCAATCGGCGTGGGCGGAGCACATGGGCAAGCCTTTCGCGCACATCCCCTCGCCGGAGCCGTCCGCGGCATCCGACTTCGCGCGCTATCACGCCTCGGCCTACCTCGCGACGTTCGAGACGCTCGGCATCCGACCCGAGGAGATCCATTGGCTGCGCGATCTGTACGGCAAGGGCGATCTCGATGAACAGATCGACCTGGTGTTGCGCAACGCCGCGACGATCCGCGAGATCTACGAGCGCGTCTCGCACGTCACGAAGGACGACCGCTGGCTCCCGATCGGCGTGATCTGCGAGGACTGCGGTCGACTTGGGACGACGTTCGCGTTCGACTATGACGGTAAGACCGTTGCATACGAGTGTCGCAAGGACCTCGTCGACTGGGCCGAGGGCTGCGGCCACACGGGCCGGCGGTCGCCGTTCAAGGGCAACGCGAAGCTCTACTGGAATCTGCAGTGGTGCGCGATGTGGGACCACTTCGAGGTCACATACGAGGAGGGCGGCAAGGATCTCCTCACCGCCGGTGGATCGCGCGACCGCGCGAACGAGATCTACCGCGAGGTCTGGAAGCAGGATCCGCCCATCGGCCTGGTCCACGAGTTCTTCACCACCGGCGGCAAGAAGATGTCCACGTCGAAGGGACTTGGTGCGGCCGCCACCGACCTCGTCAAGATCTACCCACCCGAGCTGGTCCGCTTTCTGATGCTGCGCACGCACCCGAAGCGGCACGTCGAGTTCGATCCCGGCGGACTGACTCTCCCAAAGCTGATCGATGAGTACGACCGCTGCGCCGACGCCTTTCGCAACGAGCCGGAAAGCGACCAGGCCAAAGTGTGGGCGCTCTCGCAGGTCGCCGAGGATCCCGAGGCGGCCGGTTTCCGTGTGAAGTTCACGATCGTGGCCGACTGGCTCCAGATCCCGAGCGTCGAGCCGCTCCGGGAAGCCGAGAAGCGCAAGGCCGCGCCGCTCACGGCCGCGGAACGAAAGGATCTCGAGGAGCGGATCGCCCTCGCACGCGTCTGGCTCGAGCGCTGGGCGCCGGACGATGCACGTTTTAGCGTGCTGCCCGAGCTGCCGGCCGACATCAAGCTGACCGATGCGCAGAAGCGCTACCTCGTGGCCGTGAAGGATCTCGTCGGCACGATCCGCGACCCCGAGGAGATGCAGAACCAGCTGTACGAGACCGCCAAGCGCGTGGGCTTGGTCGGTGAAGACGGGAAGGTGTCGCGCGAAGCCTTCAGCGCGATCTACCTCGTATTCATCGGCAGGCCGAGCGGCCCGAAGGCGGGTTGGCTCTTGACCACGCTGGAGGATGACTTCGTGCGCCGACGCATCGATGAGGCGGTGAAGTCACCGTGAACGGCAAGCTCCCCGTCGCGATCATCTGGCACATGCATCAGCCGTATTACCGGCACCCGCAGACAAGTGAGTTCGTCCTGCCCTGGGTGCGACTCCACGCGTCGAAGGACTACCTCCACATGGCGCGCCTGCTCCAGGAGTTTCCCGGCGTGAAGGCGCACCTGACCATGGTGCCGAGCCTGCGCGACCAGCTCGAGGACTACGCGCAGGGCGCGGACGACGAGGACACGCGCGTGACGATGCGGACCGTCGACGGCACGCTCACGCCGGAAGAGCGGGAGCACATGCTGCGCCGGTTCTTCTCGATCCATCACGGAAACGTCATCCATCGTCACGACGAGTACCGGCGGCTGCTTCAGCTCGGCATGGCCACACGCGACCGGCCCGAGCTGCTGTCGGACGACTACTTCGTCGACCTTGCGCTCTGGTTCAACCTCGCGTGGATCGATCCGGACGACATCGCGAGCGACGCGCGGCTCGAGGAGCTGCGCCGCAAGGGAAAGCAATACACGCGCGAGGACGTGCGGTACGTCATCGGTCGTCAGCGGATGATGGCCTCGGGTGTGCCGCACCTCTATCACCGCCTCGAGCACGACGGGCAGGTCGAGATCCTGATCACGCCGTATGACCACCCGATCCTGCCGCTGATCATCGACAGCCGCAGCGCGCTGCGCGGCGACCCGAACGCGATCATTTCCGATCCGCCGTTCGTGTATCCCGATGACGCCGCGTTCCAGATCGAAGAGGCCATCGCCTCGCACGAGCGCTCCTTCGGCAAGAAGCCGCGCGGCATGTGGCCGTCCGAGGGCTCAGTGTCGCCTGAGGCCGCGAGCGCCATGTTCAAAGCCGGTCTCGACTGGTTCGCTTCAGATGAAGGCGTGCTCGCGCGCTCGGTCGGCATCGAGTTCAAGCGTGACGATGTCGGCGGACTGCTCGAGCCGCAGCTTCTGTACCGGCCGTATCGCATACCCGGCGGCGGCACCGCGATCTTCCGCGACCGCGAGATCTCCGATCGCATTGGTTTCCTCTACGGCGACATGTCTCCACACGACGCTGTCGGCGACATGATCTGGAAGCTCGAGCGCGCGCGCGAGCGGCTGCCCGACGACGGAGGCCCGTACCTCGCGACGATCATCCTCGACGGCGAGAACGCCTGGGAGCAGTACCCGAACAACGGGAACGACTTCCTGCGCTACCTCTACGGAAAGCTGCAGACCGACGAGCGCTTCGAGACCGTTAGGGTCAGCGATTTCCTCGACAAGACGCCCGCGAACGTCGACCTGCCGAATCTTCACACCGGTTCGTGGATCGACGCCACGCTGGGCGTGTGGATCGGCGAGCCCGCGCACGCGAAGGCGTGGAGCGCGCTCGAGCGCACGCGCCGCTTCGCGCAGGAGCAGTGGGGCTCGCTCCGCTACATGCCCAAGAGCGTGCGCCAGCCGCTCATGGTCGCTGAGGGAAGCGACTGGTTCTGGTGGTACTCCAGCCGCAACTCGAGTCCCGAGGATGCCGTGTTCGACGCGCTCTTCCGCGCGAACCTCGAGGTCGTCTGGTGGTACGCGGGCGCCGAGCCGCCGGAGGACATCCGCACGTCGCTCATGGATCAGAACCGTCTCGCCGCGGTCGTGGGCAGAGGCGGCGCGATGCTGCCCGGTGCAGGCGAGCGGTACGGCTAAGCCGTCCCCAGCGCGCGCTCGATCTCGTCCAAGTGCTCCCGCCGATGCTCCGCCCGCGAGATGTTGAACGGGCCGACGACGCGGATCTTCTCCACCAGCTCATCGCTCAGCGCTGCGATACCTTTGTCCGCCTCCTCAGCGAGCCGGAGCGAAAGCTCCGCCGCCGCACGCGGGGGTAGGGCCAGAGCCAGAGGTTTCGCCGAGTCGTTTATCCAGGCGACGTCGTCAGGCTCGTAGTCGCCGGGTGGCGGCGGATCGATGCCGCGTGCCCACTTGCCCAGCGCGAAGATCGCTCGTGCATCCCAGAACCCAACGTGCGCGAGCTGAGAGGCCACGGTCCAACCGTCGGGCATCGGCCGAGCCAGCTCCGCATCTTTGAGCCGCCCGATGAGCGATCGCAGGCGCGCGCGCTGGGCGTCGTTCGCAGCCTCGTGAGACCGATCCACAGCCATCCGGTCGTCCTCCCTTTATCGTCCCGTTGCGATGGCGACTAAGTCCAGCGCGGTCGGACGGATGTTCCCCGCGTTTTCCTCGCAGCTGCGACCGCCGCCCGAGGATGAGCTCCGAGAATACGGCGGTCTCGGTCTGGTCCGTCGCAAGCGCGTGATCGATGTCGGCTGCGGCGATGGCCGCATGGCGCTCGGGTGCGCGCCTTACGCGTCGGAGGTCGTCGGCGTCGATCCTGACGCCGATGCGATCCGGCTCGCTCGGAAGAAAGCTCGCGAGATGGGCGTCACGAACGTGCGGTTCAAGGTCGGTGTCGCACAGGAGCTCCCGTTCCCCGACGAGCACTTCGACGTCGTGATCCTGTCGTGGACGCTCTGATGCGTCCCGCGTGGGGGCATGGTCGATGCCCTGAAGGAGGCCCACCGGATCCTGCGGCCGCGCGGCATCCTGGTCGACGCGCGTCCTGACTCGCGCGTATTGGCATTTGCGGAGCGCGAGACCGCGAAAGGCACCTATCGTCAGGCGGGCGTGATCGCGACCGCGCGCGGTGCGTCCACAGACGACCGGGCCTCGGACCGGGCAGCCGCGACCGCGGCGGGACGCGGCTGGTTCCGTTCGCTGCGCGCTGGACGCTTCTGGCACCGCGTGCAGTTCGAGGACCGGTCCGCGTTGCAGCGCTACCTCGACGACCACATGCGCTTCTCACACCGTGTGCGCTGGATGGTCGACCGGGCGAGGCGCCGACGATGGGAGAAGGGCCCATGGGCGATCCGGCGCGGCGTGCGCCACGAGCTTTTCGAGAAGATCTGACGTTACGCGACCGTCACTTGACGGCGTTCGGTCGGCGGCAGACCCTAGCCGCGTGTTCGACCCGCGAGCCCTGATGGTGACGGTCACAGCGATCGCGACGCTGGCCGGAGGCGGCAGCGCCGCGGCGAACTGGGGCAACGAAGGTGCAGTGGCGGGCGGCCACTCGGGTATCGTCGCGGAGACCGCGATCACGCCGCTCATGGAGCTGCCGAACGGCTGTGGTGAGAACTGGACCTCCGAAGGCTCGATCGACTAACCGCTCAGCGCGAACGCGGTCTCCCATACCGACTCGTAACCCTCGAGGATGCGCGGCCAGGCGAATCGCTTCGCGGTCGCTCGTCCATCAGTGCGAATTGATCGTGCCAGCTCCGGCCGCTCGCGCAGCATGAGGTGGGATGTGAGCAGCTCGCGTGGATCGTCGCTCTGCACGACGATGGAGTTCCCGAACGGAACGGCGTAGTCCTCCCCCGTGCGACCGAGATACGCGATGCCGCCGGATGCCATGACCTCGAGGCCCACGAGGCCGAACGGCTCCTTCTCCGAGTTCGCAAGCACGCCGTCGGCGGACGCGTACAGCGAGCGGAGCGCCTTCTCGTCGACGAAGAAGTCGAGGAACACGATCTCGGCGGTCGTGGCCGCGATCGCGGCGGCGAGCTCGCGCGAAGACGCGGTCGGCGGCAGCGCGAGCCGCTCGACGGTGAGCCCGCGTCCGAAGATGCGGTCGCCGACGACATCGGCGTACGGGCTGCGGCTACCACGCATGACGAATCGCGGACGGATGCCGGCGTCGCGCATCGTGGCGATCGCGTCGATCGCCCAGAGCCAGCGCTTATCGACGTCGAACCGGGCGACCTTCACGAAGGTCGGGCGGTCGCCGTATGCCGTGCGCAGCGCAGCGACATCGGTCGGAGGGAGCGGTTTCAGGTAGCGCTCGGCGATGCCGTTGGGGAGCACGGCCGACTCGACGTCGACCTTCGCGAGCTCCATGCGCATGAAGCGCGAGATCGTCGTGATCGACGCGGCGCGCCGCAGGAGCGGGAAGTCGATGCGCCCGAAGCCGTACGTGTTGTTCGCGTTCCAGAAGAGTGCCGCGGAACGATCGCCACGGACGGACAGCAGCGCCGCGGTGTTGATCGCCGCCGCCGCGGTCTGCCAGTCCTCGAACAGCACGACGCTGCGCTCGCCGCGTGACGCGGCCGCGGCGATGACCTCGCCCGCGAGATGCGGAGGCACGGTGCGTGAGAAGTCGAGGTACTTGCCGTCCTCGCCGTCGTACACGTCGCGTGGGTGGTAGCGACTGATCCACTGGCCCCAGCGCTCGAGCACGAGGCGGCCATCGTCGCGCTCTTCGAGCGTCGGGAGCGACGGATCGCCGACGAAGAGGTGATGCACGCGATGTCCGCGGTCGATCAGCGCGTCGGCGAGGTCGATCATGCGCGTCGCGAGACCGCCGACGAACGAATAGCGGTCCGGACCCTCGAAGGCGACAAGGACGACGTTGAACATGAACGCCGATAATGACACGCTCATGAATCCGCTCCAGTTGATCCGCGAGCAACCCGACGTTGTCCGCTCGATGCTCGAAAAGCGTCACTTCGACGCGCCTCTGGATCGCATCGTCGAGCTGGACAGGCGAAGCCGCGCGCTGCGCGCGGAAGTCGAGCAGCTGCGCGCGGAGCGGAACAAGGAGAGCAAAGGCGGACCCCCTACCGAGACGGTCAAAGCCCGGATGCGCGAGGTTGGGGACCGCATCAAGGCGATCGAGGCGGAACTCGGCCCGCTCGAGGCCGAACGCGACGAGCTCGTTCTTCACATACCCAACATGGTCGACCCGGCGGCACCTCTCGGCGCTGTGTACGAGGACAACACGGTCGTCCGCCAGGACGAGCCGAGCAAGCTCGCCTTTCCCGCAAAGCCCCATTGGGAGATCGGCGAGCAGCTGGGGATCCTCGACATCCCTCGCGGCGCGAAGGTGTCCGGCTCGCGCTTCTACCTGCTGCGGGGTGCCGGCGCGGCGCTCCAGCGCGCTCTCATCGCGTGGATGATCGACCTGAAGATCGACGCCGGTTTCACGGAGATCTATCCGCCGTACCTGACGAAGCGGCAGACGCTCATCGGCAGCTCGCACTTGCCCCACTTCGCTGAGAACCAGTACCACGACGAGCCGGACGATCTCTGGCTTATCCCGACGGCCGAGCCGCAGCTCGTCGGCATACACGGCGACGAGATCCTCGACGGCCAGAAGTTCCCTCTGCATTACGTCGCGTACACGGCGTGCTTCCGACGCGAGCACATGAGCGCTGGTCGCGACGTGCGCGGCATCAAGCGCGGTCATCAGTTCGATAAGGTCGAGATGGTCGTGTATTGCCATCCCGAGGACTCGGCTAAAGAGCTGCAGGGTCTCGTCGACCGCGCGGTCGACGTGCTCGAACGGCTCGAGCTCCCCGTCCGTGTCATCGAGCTGTGCACCGGCGAGCTCGCTTTCCAGGCGACGCGCGGCTTCGATGTGGAGACCTGGGCTCCGGGCGTCGGCGAATGGGTCGAGGTCTCGTCGTGCAGCAATTGCGAATCGTTCCAG
The DNA here is from genome assembly GCA_035255665.1 of Candidatus Limnocylindria bacterium. Classification (GTDB taxonomy): domain Bacteria; phylum Chloroflexota; class Limnocylindria; order P2-11E; family P2-11E; genus CF-39. Next base: position 1,526 of record DATEZK010000025.1, on the reverse strand, counting down.
GCGGAACGCGCGAGCATCCGCTATCGACGTGAGCCAGGCGGCAAGATCGAGCACCCACACCTTTTGAATGGATCTGGTCTCGCGCTGCCGCGACTGATGATCGCGATCATCGAGAACTACCAGCAGCAGGACGGGTCGTTGGTCATTCCGAAAGCCGTGCGTCCATACATGCGCGGGCGCGAGCGCATCGCGCTGGGAGAGTTCGCTCTCTAGCGGCGCGCGCTCCCTAGGACGAGTCGCACGGAAGGCCGTTCAGTTGTCCGACCAGCGTGTTCTGGCGGCCGACCAGCGTGTTGTATTGGGATACGAGCGAAACGTAGGTGTTGTAGACGGCGGGCGGTGCCCCTCCGGGGTACTGCGTCTCGATCGCCTTGATCTGCGCAGACAGGTTCGCGAGCTGAGATTCGATCGTGTTGAGCTGTGAGCGGAGCGAGAGGCTCTGCGTGATACACGGATCGGGCGCTGGCGGCGGAAAGTTCGTGAAGCCGAGGGCGACCATCTCGCGGTCGCTGAAGCGGTTCGGGCAGCTCAGGATCGCGCCGAACCGTGTGCAGAGGACCGGCTCATTCATGAGGCCGTGTTTGTCGACGCCGTAGAGCCCTGGACTCACCTGCTTCTCCGCCCAATGCCCGCTCTCGGTCGCTCCGGGACCATGGCAGCACCAGATGTGACCGAGCTCGTGAAGTGCGACGGCGACGTTGTTCTCGACGGTCCGCGGGCAGGAGAACAGCGGAGTCGCGAGGCACCCGCGCTCATCCGAGACGTAGATGAGGATGTCCTGCGAGTCGTCTCCCAGTGACGTTCGGTGTACCGACGTGCCGCGTGCGGCGATGACGAACATCGTGATGTCGGCCGACTTGTCATCGACCTGCAGTGAGCCCATGCCGCGCGTCGCCGATTTCCATTCCGTCGCCAGGGTCGTCTTGATCTTGTCGAATGACTCGTCACGCCTCGCGACGAGCGCGGGGTCCTCGTTGACCTGCTCGTGCGGAGGCAGCTCGGTCGTGACACGGACCGTGAGTGACGATGCGACGATCGGGTGGGTCGGGATCGTGAAATTGCCCGTCTTCACCTCGCTCGCCGCGTCGCCTTCGCAGCGCACCGTGTAGCCCGCGGTCCCGGATGGCACTCGTGGAGCCGAATAGCTCCAGGTGACCAGTCCGTCCGCGCCGGCGATCGCTCCCGGAAGCGCGCCGGGTGGTGCGTCGCCGTATGTACCGACTGTGATCCGAAGATCCGCCTGGCACCGGGCGCCGGGAACGGTGCGAACCGACAGCAATCCGTATTTCGCGTCGGTCACGCTGATCGGTAGCGGCGTGCTCGCTGGCCCGCCGGGCCGCGAAGCGGCCACGCTCGGGCTCGCATCCGGCGCACCACTGGGCGGGGGCGCGCAGGCGGTGACGAGCAGCGCCAACAGAGACGACGCGAGGATGGATCCGCGGTACCTGGAGCGAAACACCGGCAATTCAGGCTAACGCCGGGGTGTCCCATTCGGTGCCGTGGGCTGAACCTCCGCAAGGCACCTC
>DATEZK010000024.1:0-3869 GCA_035255665.1 Candidatus Limnocylindria bacterium | reverse complement strand
CGCGACACCTTATCGGCGTATGCCGGCCCGACGCCCTGACCTGTCGTGCCGAGCTTTTGCCGGCCACGTTCGCGCTCGTCGAGCCGGTCGATCGCCACGTGCCAGGGCATCAACAGATGCGCGCGCTCCGCAACGCGCAGGTTGTCGGTGCGGATCCCGCTGCGCTCGAGGTTCGCGAGCTCCTCGCAGAGGACCTGGAGATTCACGACCGTGCCGGGTCCCACGATGCAGAGCGCGTTCGGGTTGAAGATGCCCGACGGCACGAGATGCAGCTTGAACGTGCCGTGTTGGTTGACGACGGTGTGGCCGGCGTTGTTACCGCCCTGGAAACGGATGACCACGTCCGCCTCCTGCGCCAGGAGGTCCGTGATCTTGCCCTTGCCCTCGTCGCCCCATTGGGCCCCGACGACGGCGGTCACTGGCACGTAGTAAGACGATACGCGCCGCGTGCCTTGCACGCCCGCGGTTACCTGGTCTGACTGAGGTAGACCGCTCCCAGCTTCACCAGCTCGAGAAGCGTGCGTGAGCGGGCCGGCTCCTGTCTCCACCACAGGAACGCGTTCCACTCAGGATCGCGTGCGGGGTAATTGCGAAAGCTGAGTCCGCTCGGCTCGAACGCGCGGCCGAATTCGAATGCGGCGCGCCGCTGATGGGAGGGGCTCGTCACCAGGATCGCCGAACGGATTTTTCGCTGGACCATGAGCTTCGCGACCTCGGCCGCGTTCTCCTCCGTGGTCGCCGACGCCGGCTCGACGAGCGTCGCGTTCTCAGGGACACCCTGACGCAGCGCTTCGCGACGCATGATCTCCGCCGAGCTCACCGATTCGGGGTCGATCGCCGCGCCGGAGAAGACGATGATCGGCGCCCAACCGTCTTTCCAGAGCGTGACCGCCGTATTCGCGCGCGCTCCGGTGTCACCCGATATCGCCACGATCGCATCGGCCTTCGCGAGCGGATCCTCGACCGCGAGCCAGCTGCCGACGAGAAGGAAGCCGGTCAGGCCGGTGCCGACCGAGAGGAGAACGCCGATCAGCACACCGAGGAGGAGCCTGCGCATGCTTCGAGGCTAAGCCAGCGTCAGGCGGGCGGCGGGGCGGCGGGCGGTGGGGCGCTGCGGCGTGCCTCGAAGCACTCCGAGCAATACACGGGCCGGTCGGTCCGAGGCTCGAACGGGACCTGCGCCGGCTTCCCGCAGTTGCTGCAGATGACGTCGTGCATGTTGGCGGCGCGTGCTGCGGCGCGTTCGGCCTTCGCCTTCTTGCGGCAGTCGGGACACCGCTGAGGCTCGTGGAGCAGACCCTTCTGCTGGTAGAACTCCTGCTCGCCCGCCGTCCACACGAAGGCATTGCCGCACTCGCGGCACGTGAGCGACTTGTCGGCAAACGCCATGGTCATCGCGTCGGTTTCCGCGCGGAATCGTACGCCGGAGGGTCAAGCCGTCGACGCTGTCCGACGCAAGCCTTCGAGGAGAGTGGTGCGCGGTGCCCAGAGCCCGTCGCGGTTCGCCCGCGTCGCGTCGACGCACGAGCGCTGGGTCTCGGCCGGGCGCTCGGGAGCCTTGGTGATGCCCGGTGGCGGTCCCAGGATCTCGGCCATCGCGGCAATGAGCTCATTCACGCTCGTCGCGACACCGGTCCCGATGTTGTAGACACCCTTCCAGTTGCCCGCGAACGCCGAGAGGACCGCATCGACGACATCGCCGACGTACATGTAATCGCGCTCCGCGCTGCCGTCGCCGAAAACGGTGAGCTTCTCGCCGCGCCGCCACCGCCCGAGGAAGATCGCGACGACCCCGCCCTCGAGATCCTGCCGCTGCCGGGGGCCGTAGACGTTCGCGAGGCGCAGGGTGATGTTCGGGATCTCCGCTCCCGCCACGATCTTCTCGGCCTCCGCCTTGAACTTCCCGTAGTTCGACTGGGGATCCACCGGAACCGCCTCGGAGGCGCAGGCCTTTGTTTCGCCGTAGATCGCGCCGCCGGTCGAAATGTTGACCAGCATCTGCGCATGCACCTCTTCCGCGAGGCGCACGACGTTGCGCGTCCCTTCAAGGATCACGCGCCGATACAGGTCGGGCTTCTCCATGGACTCGACGACCTTGGTGCGCGAGGCGCAGTGCACGACCGCATCGAAGCCCTCGCCGTGGACGGCCGCACGGAGCGCCTTCGGATCCGACACGTCGGCCACGCGCAGCGCGATGTCCGGCGCGAGGTTGGCGCGGTCGCCGGTCGAGATGTCGTCCACAACGATCACCAGATCGCCGCGCTCCTCGAGCGCGTCGACGATGGTGCTGCCGATGAATCCAGCGCCGCCGGTCACGAGTACGCGCATCTGCCGGGTGCTCCTTCTTTCCACAACTGTGGACAACTCTTGATGTGGATAACGGTCGCGAGCGCGGGAAATCGGTGGACGGGCACGACGAGGTTCTGGGGATAGTGTCGTAGCCCGGACCCACTCTTCTCAGTCACCCTTTGGTCCTATCGCGAGCGATCCCCCGCCCGCATTTCATCCATGTTTCTGGGCGGATTGACACCGAACGTATGTTCTAGAGTGGCAAGAACTCTGCACTTGGAGGCGGCGTGACCGTAGAAGGCCCAGAAAGAGCGCTTCCGTGGGATGAGTCGGCCGAGCAGCAGGTGCTCGGCAGTCTCCTCATTGACCGCGACGCGATCTTCAAGGTCGCCGACCTTCTCGGGAAGGACGACTTCTACCTCGCCCGGCACCAGCGCATCTACGGGACAGTCCAGGCGCTACTCGAGCGCCGCGAGCGGATCGATCCGCTCACGGTGCAGGTGGAGCTGGCGCGCCGAGAGGAGCTCGACCGCGTCGGCGGGCCGGCGTACCTCCGCGAGCTCACGGAGCTCGTGCCGACGGCGGTCGAGATCGAACGGTACGCGCGCATCGTGCGCGACCGCGCGATCCTGCGCCGACTTCTCGGCGCCGCGACGGCCGTCGCCGCGGACGCGTACGGGGAACCGACGGACATTCCGCTCGCGCTCGATCGCGCGGAGCAGCGCATCTTCGCGCTACGCGACGAATCCGCGAACGCGCAACTTCGGCACATCCAGGCCGCACTGCAAGAGAACTTCGATCACCTCACCCAGCGCATGGAGAAACCGTACGAGGTGAGCGGTATCCCTTCGGGTTTCCGCGAGATCGACTTCTACACCGAGGGCTTCTCCGTCGGCGACCTCGTCGTCATCGCCGCGCGCCCGTCGGTCGGCAAGACGAGCCTCGGGCTCGCGATGGCCTTCAACATGGCCAAGCGCGGCCATCCGACGCTCGTGTTCTCGCTCGAGATGGACACCAAACAGGTCGTGTCGCGCTTCCTCGCGATGAACAGCCGCACCGATCTGCTCGCCCTGCGCACGGGGAACGTGTTCGACACCGAGGCTGCGTCGTCGCTGGCCGGCCTGCCGATCCTCATCGACGACACGCCGGGCCTCTCGATCATGGAGCTGCGTACCAAGTCGCGGCGCGCGAGCACGCACGACCGTCTCGAAGTGATCGTCGTCGACTACATCCAGCTCATGCGCACCGGCGAGCACGAAGAGAACCGCGTGCAGGAGATCGCGACGATCACGAAGAATCTCAAGTCTCTCGCGCGCGAATTGAACGTCGTCGTGATCGGTCTCTCGCAACTTTCACGCGCGGCGGGCGATTCGGGTTTGGAGCCGAAACTCTCCACACTTCGCGAGTGCGTTACCGGCGACACGCTCGTCTGCTTGGCCGATGGTCGCCGACTGCCGATCCGCGAGCTTGTCGGGACGACGCCAGAGGTCCTCTCGATCCAGAAGGGACGAATCGTCACAGCGAAAAGCGACCTGGTGTGGTCCGTCGGACGTCGGCCCGTTTACAAGGTTCGCCTTGCG
>DATEZK010000023.1:0-2791 GCA_035255665.1 Candidatus Limnocylindria bacterium | reverse complement strand
CCCGACGGCGCTCCGCGCACCAGCGGGGGCGCAGCTCGTGCCGATCGAGTCCGCCGAGCAGATGCGCGACGCGGTGCTCGGGCTGCTCCCGAACGCGGACGCCGTGATCATGGCCGCCGCGGTCGCGGACTACCGGCCGATCGAAACGCAGGAACGGAAGATCAAGAAGCGCGAGACAGGCAAGGAGCTGAACCTGCGGATGACGGAGAACCCCGACATCCTGAAGGCCATCGTCTCGGCGCGACGCTCGGGCGCGATCGTCGTCGGCTTCAAGGCGGAGACCGGCGACGCGACCGCCGAGGCGGAGCGCATGCTGCGCGAGAAGAAGCTCGACCTGGTCGTCGCGAACGACGTGAGCGATCCGGGATCCGTGTTCGGCTCGGACACGGACCGCGTGACGTTCGTGAGCGCCGACGGCGTCGAGGCGTTGCCGCTCCTCGCGAAGACCGAGGTCGCGCGACGTCTCGTCGTGAAGCTCGCGGAGCGCTTAGCGCGCTGAGCGCACCCAGTCGACCTCGGTATAAAGGCGCCGCCAGCCCAGGTCCTCGAGGTTGTGCGCCGAGACGGGATTCTGCGTTTGACCAAAGAAGATTCGCAGACCGCGCTCCCATCCGGCACGCATGCGGTGGACGATCATCGCGCTCTGGATCCCGCGTCCGCGGAACTTTGGCAGGACGCTCCCGTTGCCGAGGCCGGCGACCGGGCGAACGTCGAACAGCATCCCCGTCGCCGCGGCGACGCCGTCAATGCGTCCGAGATACGCGCTCAGCGAGCGGCCGTGAGCACGCCGCCGCACCAGCTCCTCGACGATGCCGCGGAACCACGGGCCGCGTTCGGTGAAGCTGGCGAAGGCGACCTTCGCGTACTCCTTGGCATCGCCCGCGGACACGCGCTCGATCGTCAGACCGTCGACGGGTCGCGCGCGCGGCAGAGCGCGCCGGTCGTAGCAGTAGATGTGCTCTTCGGTGCCCTCCTCGGGCACGTAGCCGCGGCGCTCGAGCAACCGCAGCGCGGCGCGCGGCGTTGGACCCTGCGCCACCGCGATGCGTGGCGGACGATCCGCGGCGGCAAATCGGCGCTCGAGCCGGTCGAGCACCGCGGGCGTCGCGTCGGACATCGTGCCGAAGCCCAGAGCGCGGTTGAGGAAGCCGTTATCGGTCGAGGCCATTGTCCAGCTGACGAGCCCGCCAGCCTGGCTGACGCGGACGCCGCTCTGCTTTGCCATACGCGGATCCGCGACAAGGTAGCTCGTGATCTCCACACCCTCGGTCCGCTGCATGAGTGCCGCGAGCTCGGATAGACGCATCGCGCGGACTTTACCGGTGCACGCTGCGCAACGCTGTGGGCGTGCCGCAATTGGCGCTCGGAGCGTACGCACGAGGACTGTCGGGGGCCATCGGCAGACCGATGCTGTCCGGACACTGGAGAAGGGAGGCACAACCGAAATGACTGCGCAGCGCAAGACGCCGGACACGAAGTTCGAAGAGGCCCGCGCGCGCCGCTCGATCCGGATCCACGCTTTCCTGAGCCGCTGGGCGGCGCGCCACTGGCCGGAGCGCGTGACCCGTTTCCCCAAGCGCTAACCTCCGCGCGTACCGATCAACTGGGTCACCTTCGACTGCTACGGCACGCTCATCGACTGGGAGCGGGGGATCACCGACGCGCTCCTGCCGCTCTTGCCACAACCGATCGAGCGCGATGACCTCGCGCGGCGTTACATCGCAACGGAGGCGCAGGTCGAGGCCGAGGCATATCGCCCGTATCGCGACGTGTTGGACGAAGCGGGGGTCCGACTGCTCGCGTCGCTCGGGGTCGATGCACCTTCGCCGCTACCAGCATCGCTCCCGGCGTGGCGGCCGTTCCCCGAAGTGCCCGCCGCCCTCGCGGAGCTGCGGCGGCGCGGGCGCAAGATCGCGATCCTCTCGAACGTCGATCGCGATCTGATCGCCTCATCCATCCCGCAGCTTGGCTTCGCGCCGGACCTTGTGATCACCGCGCAGGACTGCGGCAGCTACAAGCCGGCGTCGCGTCATTGGCGGATGTTCAGCGAGCAGAGCGGCGCCGATGCCGATGTCACCGTGCATGTCGGCGCGAGTCAGTACCACGACATGCGACCTGCGGCCTCGCTCGGCTACCGCACGGTGTTCGTCGACCGGCACGGAGAAAAGCTCACGACCATGCCGACGCGTGTTATTTCCGATCTCTCGGCGCTGCCAGGGGTGATCGACGAGCTCACGCGCGGGTGATCTTCGTCCTTCGGTTCGCTACAGGCCTGGAAAGTGCAGGCCCGACCGGCGGAAAGGGGAAAGCGATGGCCAAGGTCAACAGCAAGGTCTACACGTGTCTGTGGTTCGATCACAAAGCCGAGGAGGCGGCGAACTTTTACGTCTCGCTCCTACCGGACAGCCGCATCGACGCCATCCACAAGTCGCCGGCGGATACACCGAGCGGTCCCGCGGGTACGGTCCTGCTCGTCGACTTCACGCTCGGTGGGCACAAGCTCCAGGGCCTGAACGGCGGCCCGGACTTCAAGTTCAACGAGGCAATCTCGCTTGTCGTTGAGTGCGAGGATCAGGCGGAGATCGATCGCCTTTGGTCGGCGCTCACGAAGGGCGGTGGTGAGCCGAGTGTGTGCGGCTGGCTTAAGGACCGCTTCGGCCTGTCGTGGCAGATCACGCCGCGCGAGCTGAACGAGATGCTCGACTCTCCCGATAAGGAGGGCGCGCGCCGCGCGATGGAGGCGATGCTCCAGATGGGCAAGATCGACCTCGAGGAATGCCGCCGCGCGTTC
>DATEZK010000022.1:0-13283 GCA_035255665.1 Candidatus Limnocylindria bacterium | reverse complement strand
AGGCGCGGAACTCCGCGCCGCCCTTGAGCGACAGCGTCTTGGTGATCGCCGCGGTGAGCGTGGTCTTGCCGTGGTCGATGTGACCGATGGTGCCGACGTTCACGTGCGGCTTGGTGCGCTCGAACTTCTTCTTGGCCATGTTGCTCTATGCCCTCCCCGTAGTCCCTTACTTACCCTTGGTGATCTCTGCCGCCAGGTTCGGCGGAAGCACCTCGTAGTGCGACGGCTCCATCGAGTTCGATCCACGCCCCTGCGTGGCGGAACGAAGATCGGTGACGTAACCGAACATCGTCGCGAGCGGAACGAACGCGCTGATCACACTTGCGTTCCCGCGCTCTTCCATGCCCGAGACGTGACCTCGGCGGCTGTTGATGTCGCCGATGATGTCGCCCATGAACTCCTGCGGAACGACGACCTCGACCTTCATGATCGGCTCGACAAGCACAGGGCCTCCGCGCTGGACGGCGTCTTTCAGCGCCATCGAACCGGCGATCTTGAACGCCATCTCATTCGAGTCGACCTCGTGCTGTGAGCCGTCGACGACGGTGACCTTGAGGTCGACCACCGGGTAGCCGGCGATGACGCCGTTCTCCATGGCCTCCTTGATGCCGGACTGGATCGCCTTCGACCATTCCTTGCTCAGGCCCTGTCCCTTGACCTTCCAGTCGAACTCGAAACCCGAGCCACGAGTGAGCGGCTCGAACTCGGCGATCACGTGGCCCCACTGGCCCTTGCCGCCGGACTGGCGGACGTAACGGCCCTCGGCCTTGACCGGCTTGGTGATGGCCTCGCGGTACGCGACCTGCGGACGCCCGACGTTCGCGGCCACTTTGAACTCTCTGCGCATGCGGTCGACGATGACCTCGAGGTGCAGCTCCCCCATGCCCGAGATCAGCGTCTGCGCCGACTCGGGATCGGTGTGCACGCGGAAGGTCGGATCCTCCTCCGCAAGGCGGGCGAGCGCGAGCGACATCTTCTCTTCATCGGCCTTCGTCTTGGGCTCGACGGCGATCTGGATGACCGGCTCGGGGAACTTGATCATCTCGAGCACGATCGGCTTGTCCGGATCGGAGAGCGTGTCGCCAGTGAACGTCGACTTGAGCCCGACGGCGGCGGCGATATCGCCGGTCGCCACGAACTCCACGTCCTCACGGTCGTTCGCGTGCATGAGGATGATCCGCCCGATGCGCTCACGCCGGTCCTTCGTCGGGTTGTAGATGGTGTCGCCGGCCTTGAGGAAGCCGGAGTAGACGCGAAAGAACGCGAGCTTTCCTACGAACGGGTCGCTCATGATCTTGAACGCGAGCGCCGCGAAGGCCTCGTCGTCGCGCGGCTCGCGCACCAGCGTCTCGCCGCTCTTCGGGTCGACACCCTCGACGGGTGGGACGTCCAGGGGCGACGGGAGGTAGTCGACGATCGCGTCAAGCATCGGCTGCACGCCCTTGTTGCGGAGTGCGGCGCCGCAGAGCACCGGGACGACTTTGTTCGCGATCGTGGCGGCGCGCAGCGCGGCGCGGAGCTCCTCCGGCGTGATCTTGTGCTCCTCGAGGTAGCGGTGCAGCAGCTTGTCGTCGGTCTCGACGACCTTCTCGACCATCGCCTCATGCGCGGCCTTCGCTTCCTCGAGCATGTCGGCGGGAATCTCTTCGATGATCGGCTCGGCCGGAGTGTCCTGCGGCCACAGCATCGCCCTCATCTCGATGAGGTCGATGACGCCGCGGAACTTGTCCTCGCTGCCGATCGGCAGCTGGATCACGGCCGGGTTCGCGCCGAGACGGTCGACGATCATGGCGACGCAGCGCTTGAAGTCGGCGCCGAGCCGGTCCTGCTTGTTGACGAAGCAGATGCGCGGGACCTTGTACTTGTCGGCCTGGCGCCACACGGTCTCGGACTGCGGCTCCACGCCGGCGACGCCGTCGAACACGACGACGGCCCCGTCCAGGACGCGCAGCGAGCGCTCCACCTCAACGGTGAAGTCCACGTGCCCGGGCGTGTCAATGATGTTGACGCGGTGATCTTTCCAGAAGCATGTCGTGGCCGCGGCGGTGATGGTGATGCCGCGCTCCTGCTCCTGGGGCATCCAGTCCATCGTCGCGGCGCCGTCGTGGACCTCGCCGATCTTGTAGATCTTCTTGGTGTAGAAGAGCACGCGCTCGGTCACGGTCGTCTTGCCCGCATCGATGTGCGCGATGATCCCGATGTTGCGGTAGCGCTCCAGCGGGTACTCGCGCGCGATCTTGGGAGCCTTGCTGGTCTTTGTCTCGATCATCTCAGCTGCCGCTACCACTTGTAGTGCGAGAACGCCTTGTTGGCCTCGGCCATCTTGTGCGTCTCTTCTTTGCGGCGGACGGCGCCACCGGCGTTGTTCATCGCGTCGACGAGCTCGCCGGCGAGACGGTCGGCCATCGACTTCCCGGGGCGCTTGCGCGCGGCCTGGATGAGCCAGCGCATCGCGAGCGACGTGCGCCGGTCCGCGCGGATCTCCACCGGGACCTGGTACGTCGCGCCACCGACGCGGCGCGGCTTGACCTCGATGAGCGGCATCGCGTTCTTCAGCGCGAGCTCGAAGACCTCGATGCCGGGCTTGCGGGTCGTCGTTTCCGCCTGATTGAGAGCGCCGTAGATGATGCCCTCGGCGGTCGTGCGCTTGCCGCGCTGCATGAGGTTGTTGTTGAACTGCGCGAGCAGCACGTTCCCGTACTTGCGGTCGGGAATGGTCTTGCGTTCCTGCGGTCGAGCTCGTCGTGGCACGCTACGTCGTCCTTCGCTTCTTGGGGTTGGGGTTCTTCGCGCCGTAGAGGCTCCGGCCGCGCTTGCGGTCCTTCACGCCCGCGGTGTCGAGCGTGCCGCGGACGATGTGGTACTTCACCGACGGGAGGTCCGGCACCGCGCCGCCCTCGATGAGGACGACGGAGTGCTCCTGGAGGTTGTGGCCGATCCCCGGGATGTAGGCGGTGACCTCCATCCCGTTGGTCAGGCGGACACGGGCGATCTTTCGCAGCGCCGAGTTCGGCTTCTTCGGGGTCATCGTGCGGACGACCGTGCAGACACCGCGCTTCTGAGGCGCGCCACGACGAAGCTTGGTGTGGCGACCCTTGAGCGAGTTCCAGGTCGTGCGCAGGGCAGGTGTATCCACCTTCTTCTTCTGCGCCTTTCGCCCGCGACGGACCAGCTGCGAGATCGTTGGCACGTGGACTCCTTCTGTTACGTCTCTGGTGGGCACGCGGACGCACCAAAGAGGACTCTTGACCGATGTGCGATTGGGCCCCCAACCGACCAAGGAGCCGACCCTCGCGGGTGCGGTCCTCAGGCGCAGCGCGGCCGCGTGCACAAAATCGCGAACGGGCCGATGCGCGAAATGACCGCCCTGTCACAGGCGGTCACCGTCTCGAAAGACAGCCGAAGGTGAAGTTTAGGGGGTTTCATTACGGTTGGTCAACCGCGGAGGGCCGTCGGAACGGCTAGCCGGTGCGACCGACGTCCTGGTGGCTGCCCAACCGAGAGAGCTGGCGAGCAAAAGACTCGCGATAGAAGGCGATGCTGCGTGTCCACGACTCGCACGCCTGCCGGTAGCCAGGCGTGCTCTCGTCCTTGAGCGAGGCTTTGAGAAAGCCGTGGCCAAGGCCCGGATAGACGTGAAACTCGTGCTCGACCCGCGCAGCAGTGAGCGCAGCGTCCAGCTCCTTGACGTTGTCCATCCCCACTCCGGAGTCCAGATCACCCCACAGACCGAGGATCGGACCCTTCATCTTCGGGGCGAGGTCGATCGGCCTCGCCGAGGTGCGCGTGTCGGCCGGAAAGCCGTAGTAGCAGACCGAGGCGGCGATATCCACGCGCCGCGCGGCAAGCAGCAAGACGATCGTTCCGCCCATGCAGAAGCCGATCGTGCCGACCGCTTCCGTTGTGTCGGCACGACCGCGAAGCCAGTCGATGGCGGCGGACATGTCGTCGACGGTCCGCGAGAAGTCGAGGCGCTTCGCGCGCGCCATCGCGGCGTCGCGCGTCGGCTCCGGTAGCGGACCTTCGCGAAAGAAGAACTCGGGCGTCGCCGCGACGAATCCCGCCTGCGCGAGACGGCGCGCGAGGTGGTCGTAGAAGGGAGAGCGCCCGAAGACATCGTTGATGACGAGCACCGCCGGCGCGGGCGTGCGCTGGGGCAACGCGACGAGCGTCGGCATCGCGCCGCCGTGAACGGAGATCGTCGGTTCCTCGGTGCGGACGTCCGGCGGCACTGTGCCTTCGGGCACCTCGGGATGGCACATTGTCGCGCGGACTCTACCGCTACGTCCGCACGGCGAACTTCTGGATCGTGTGGCAGCCGGGCCTGACGAGACCCTTGCTCGCGCCGATCGTCCATGTGACCTCTGCCACGTACAGATCGCCGTTCGGGTCGAGCGCGAGGCCGTGCGGCGCGCAGAAGTTGCCGGCACTGCAGGGATCGGCCGCGCCCCAAGTCTCATCGATGGTGCCCTCATCCCCGAGGCGAGCGAGGACCTTGCCGCCGGCATCAAGGAACGCGACACGACTCGGTGTATGGCGTTCGATCGGACCGCTCCGGAAGGATCGCAGTCCGGCACGCCAGGTGAGCTCGCCGACGATCGCGACGCCGCGCTGGTCGAACACCAGCTTCGTCGGTCGCTGCACGTCGGTCCACTCCTCGAGGAACTCTCCATCCGGGCTGAAGATCTGGATGCGGTCGTTCTCCCGGTCGCACACGAAGACGCGGCCATCGGGATGCACCGCCACGCCGTGCGGCACCATGAACTGGCCCGGTCCGCTGCCAGGCTCGCCCCACGAACGGCGTAGCTCGCCGTCCGCTGAGAAGTGGTGCACGCGCGCGTTCCCGTACCCATCGGACACATAGAGATCGCCGTTCAGAGCGACCGCGACGTTCGTGGGCCGGTTGAACGGTGGTCCGCCGCGCTTGATCGACGTGACGGACTTCCCGTCGTAACCGGTGTCGGATGCCCGACCGCTCGTCCCGATGGTCGCCAGCAGGCGGCCGTCACGCGTGAATCGGCGCACCGTCTGATCGCCATCGTCCGTGAACCAGAGCGTGTCGTCGGGTGCGAGGGTGACCCCGTGAGCGCGCATCGTGAAGACGCCTTCGCCCCACGAGCGAACGAAGCGGCCGTCGCGCTCGTAGACGAGCACCGGATGATCGCTCCGGCAGAACAGGTACACGCGGCCACTCGGATCGACCGCGACATCGGCGACGTCCGGGTGCGAATAGCCCGCGGGCAGCTGCTCCCATCCATCGACGACTTCGAAGGTAGGCGCCCGCGTGACCGTCACTGCGCGAAGGCTAGGACCTCGTCGCCTCCGCCGCCCGCCGATGCTCCAATGCGATGCGCCGTCGGCGAAGGCTGGTCAGATCGACCGTGCGCTGGAGCTCGATGCGCTTGTCGCGCCAGGCGCCGACTGCGGTGGAGACGAGCACCCAGAGCAGGCCGGCGAGCGGGACCGCGAACAGCGCGCCGATGACCCCGCCGAGCTGGAAGCCGAGCGCGAGGGCGAGGATCGATCCGATCGGATGGATCCCCACGGCCCTGCCCACCATCCGCGGCACCAGGATGTTCGACTCGATCAGCTGGATGAAGACGAACGCGACGCCGACCCAGACCACCATCGGGAGAGGCATGGTCGCCGCGACGAGAAGCGCCGGAACCGCCCCGACGACGGGACCGACCATCGGTATGAGCTCGGCCAGCGCGGCGAAGAGCGCCAGGAACAGGGCGTAGGGCACCCCGAGGGCGAGGAGAACGGCCGCGACCAAGAGGCCGAGCGAGAGCGCGACCAGCAGCTGCGCGCGCACGTACGCGCCGAATACGCGCGCGATCTCGCTGAAGACGCGTCGCGCGCCGGGGCGGTGCGTCGGATCCAACCAGCGAAGGACGACCGCGCGCAGGCGCCGGACGTCCAGAAGGAGATAGAACGTGATGACCAGGACAAGGCCGAGGTCGACGAGCGACGTGACGATCCCGATCGCGACGTTGGCGGACCACTCGTCGATCTTCGTTCCCTGTTCGGTCAGGTCACTCAGGCGCTCCTGGATGTTCGGCGGGACCTCGTATGGACCGATCGTCAGCGTGGCATTGCCCTTCAGCGCATCGGACAGCTGTGTGAGCTGATTCGACATGCGCTGACCCTCGCCACTGAACTGCCACGCGATGACGGCGGCGAGCGTAAGCAGTACGGCGAGCGTCCCGAAGAAGACGAGCGCGGCGGCCACGCGTCGCGGCATCGAGTGCTCGAGCCGCGTCACGAGAGGCGCGAGCGAGAACGTGAGCACGCAGGCGACGCCGGCGATAACGAGGACGTGCCCGAAGGGGCTCAAAAACTCGACCGCAAGGCGCAGCGTGACGAGGATCGCGAGCACGACCAGCGCGATGAGCAGCACGTACGCCGGCCACCAGTCGATCAGCGCGGGGACGCCCGCGCGCCGCGGCGTCCAGCGGGACCACCCGCTGCGCTGGAGGTCCTGAATGACGTCGTCCTTCGCGAGCGGGGGTGGGGTCGGCGCTACTGCCACGCCGCACGCCTAGGCAGGGAACGTGCCACCGACCTGCGACGCGACAAACAAGAAGGGGGCCGGCAAAAGCCGGCCCCCTTCGATCGCGCTACTTCGCGGGTCAGTCTTCGGTCGTCTTGGTCAGGTCCGCCTCGGTCGGCTCGACGTCCGCGATGTCCTCGAGCTCCTCGGTCGTCTCGTCGTCCTCGTCCTCGTCGTCGAGGTCCTCGAGCGAGAGCTCTTCGGGCGGGAGCGTCGGCAGCTCCTCTTCCTCGTCGGTGCCGAACATGGCCGCAAGTGCGCGCGCTTTCGGCATCCAGTCGAGCTGCTCGCGGCGTGAGGGCAGACCCGTGCCGGCGGGGATGAGCTTGCCGATGATCACGTTCTCCTTGAGCCCGAGCAGACGGTCCTTCTGGCCCATCGTCGCGGCCTCGGTGAGGACGCGCGTGGTCTCCTGGAACGACGCGGCCGCCAGGAACGAGCTCGTCGAGAGCGATGCCTTGGTGACGCCCAGCAGCACGGTCTGCGCCGTGGCCGGCTCGCCGCCCGCGGCGATGGTGCGCGCGTTAATGTCCTCGAACTCGAAGCGGTCGAACAGCTCCATCGGAAGCAGCTCGGTGTCCCCCGCCTCTTCGATCCGGACCTTGCGGAGCATCTGGCGGACGATGATCTCGATGTGCTTGTCGTTGATGGTCACACCCTGACTGCGGTACACGCGCTGGACCTCGTTGACCATGTAGCGGTGAACGGCCTCACGGCCCGAGATCCGCAGGATGTCCTGCGGGTTCGCGGAACCTTCGGTGAGGAAGTCGCCGGCCGAGACCTTCTGGCCGTTCTCGACGTTGAGACGGGCGGTGTGCTCGACCTCGTACGTGCGCTCCTCGACTTCCTTCATGGCGATCGTGAGCTTGCCGTTCGAGGCGACCTTCAGCGCGCCCGACACCGGGGCCGGCATGTCGGTCTTGCCCTTGGTCCGGCGCTCCGGCTTCGCGATCGGCTGCCCGGCCGTGACCTCGTCGCCGTCGGAGATCGCGAGCACGTATCCGGGCGGGACGCTGATCGGAACGATGTAATCCTGTGAGTTGCGCACGAGGATCTTCCGCGAGCCATCCGGGTCGCGGACGATCTCCGCGATGCCATCGATCTCGCAGATGATCGCCATGCCCTTGGGCACGCGCGCTTCGAAGAGCTCCTCGACGCGCGGGAGGCCCATCGTGATGTCCTTGCCCACGGCAGCGACACCACCGGTGTGGAACGTGCGCATCGTGAGCTGCGTGCCCGGCTCGCCGATCGACTGGGCGGCGATGATGCCCACCGCCTCGCCGGCGTCCACGAGCTTGCCGCTCGCGAGGTTGCGTCCGTAGCAGGCGCGGCAGATGCCGTGCTTCGCGTGGCAGCCGAGCGGCGAGCGCAGGCGGACCCGCTTCACGCCGGCGTCGGCGATGACCTTTGCGAGGACGTGGTCGACATCGTCGCCACGCTTCGCGATGAGCGCGTCGGTCTTCGGATGATTGACGTCCTGCGCGAGCAGGCGTCCGAACATGCGGTCCTGGAACGGCTCGACGATGCCGTGCTCGTCGGCGCTTACAAAGATGCCGTCCTCGTCGCCACAGTCCTCGATGCGCACGATGACGTCCTGCGCCACGTCCACGAGGCGGCGGGTCAGGTAGCCGGAGTCGGCGGTACGGATGGCCGTGTCGGCGAGACCCTTACGGCCACCGTGCGTGGAGATGAAGTACTCGAGGACCGTGAGGCCCTCGCGGAAGTTCGAGCGGATCGGCAGGTCGATGATCCGGCCCTGCGGGTCGGCGATGAGACCGCGCATTCCGCCGATCTGACCCATCTGCTGCGTGTTACCGCGGGCGCCGGAGGTGGCCATCATGTAGACGGACCCGCGGCGATCGAGCGCGTCCATCATCGAGTGGATGACGGTGCTCGTCGCGTCGGTCCAGATCTTCACGGTGTGCTCGTAGCGCTCCTGCTCGCTGATCAGGCCGCGCTGGAACTGGCGGTCGATCTCGAGGACCTTGACCTCGGCCGCGTCGACCGTCGCCTTCTTGTCCTCCGGGATCGTGACGTCGTCGATCGAGATGGACACGCCCGCGTTGGTCGCCGCGGCGAAGCCGAGCGACTTGATGCGGTCGACGACCTCGGCGGTCATCTCGTTGCCGTGGACCTCGAAGACCTTGGTGACGATGTCGCGGATCGCGCTGCGGTCCAGCGTGCGGTTGATGAAGCGCATGTCCTCGGGAAGGATCGCGTTGAACAGGACGCGGCCGACCGTCGTCTCGACGATCTTGCCGCCGAACGGGAAGCGGATGGGCGTCTGGTACTTCACGAGGTCCATGTCGAACGCCGACTGCACCTCGTTGAAGTCGCCGAAGATCTGCGCTTCGCCGTCCTTGCCCTTGACCCTGGGCTCGAGCGTGAGCCAGTACGTGCCGAGGACCATGTCCTGGCGGGGCGTGACGACGGGCTGGCCGTCGGCGGGCTTCAGGATGTTGCGGGTCGAGAGCATGAGGTTCTTCGCCTCGGCCTGCGCGGCCGCGGAGAGCGGCACGTGCACGGCCATCTGGTCACCGTCGAAGTCGGCACCGAAGGCCTCACAGACGAGCGGGTGGATCTGGATAGCGTTGCCTTCGATCAGCTTCGGCATGAATGCCTGGATGCCAAGGCGGTGCAGCGTGGGCGCGCGGTTGAGGAGGACCGGGTGGTCCTTGATGACTTCTTCGAGGACGTCCCACACCTCGGGTGACACGCGCTCGACGTAGCGCTTCGCGCTCTTGATGTTGTGCGCGAGGCCGCGCTCGACGAGCTGACGCATGACGAACGGCTTGAACAGCTCGAGCGCCATCTTCTTCGGCAGACCGCACTCGTGGAGCTTCAGGTCGTTGCCGACGACGATGACCGAGCGGCCGGAGTAGTCGACACGCTTGCCCAGCAGGTTCTGGCGGAACCGGCCCTGCTTGCCGCGAAGCATGTCGGAGAGGCTCTTGAGCTTGTGGTTGCCGGTGCCGCTGATGGCACGGCCACGACGGCCGTTGTCCATGAGCGCGTCGACCGCCTCCTGGAGCATGCGCTTCTCGTTCCGGATGATGATCTCCGGCGCGCCGAGCTCGAGGAGCCGCTTCAGGCGGTTGTTGCGGTTGATGACGCGGCGGTACAGGTCGTTGAGGTCACTCGTCGCGAACCGGCCGCCGTCGAGCTGCACCATCGGGCGCAGGTCGGGCGGGATGACCGGAAGGATGCTGAGGATCATCCACTCGGGCGACGCGCCAGAGCGGAGCAGCGCCTTGATGAGGCGGAGGCGCTTGATCGACTTCTTGCGGCGCTGGCCGGTCGTGGTTCGCATCTCGCCCTGAAGGCGTAGCGCGTCCTTCTCGAGATCCATCTGGCGCATGAGCTCGAGGATCGCCTCGGCGCCCATCTGCGCGCGGAAGAAGCGGAACTTGTCCGCGGCCTGACGGTAGTCGGCCTCGGTCATGATCTCCTGGAG
Organism: Candidatus Limnocylindria bacterium; assembly: GCA_035255665.1. GTDB lineage: Bacteria > Chloroflexota > Limnocylindria > P2-11E > P2-11E > CF-39. The sequence goes on along the minus strand of DATEZK010000022.1, from coordinate 3,276 downwards.
CTTGATCGACTCCGCGTCCTCGCGGCGGTTCTTGGCCTCGTCGCGGACGACCTGCACGTCGGGTGCGATCTCCTGGCGGACGACGCCGAGGTCCTGATCGGCACGCATGCGGATGTCGGCGATCTTCTTCTCCGACTCGCTGCGCACCTGCTCTTCTTCCTTGCGGCCGGACTTCACCAGCGCATCGAGCTGCTTCTGCAGCGAACGCTGGAGCTGTGTGAGCATGGACTTGGTCACGTTGTCGCCCTTGCTCGCCACGGTCAGGTCGGCCTGCTTGAAGATGATGTCCTTTGATGCGGGCTTACCGACGTTCTCTTCGAGCTGCTCCTTCACCTTCGACGCGGCGGTCGTGAGGGCGTCGCTGTCCTGCGCGAGCTGCTCTTCCATCTGACGGACCTTCTGCTCGGTCGTCGTCCGGATGCGCATGATCTCGGCGTTCGCGCGCGCCTCGATCGCGCCGGTACGGTCGGAGATCGTCTGCTCGAGGCGGCGGATCTTCGCCTCCGACTCCTCGGCGATCGTCTGCATGACGCGCTCGCGCTGGTGCTCGTCGATGTGCGTCACGACGTAGAGCGCGAAGTAGAGGATGCGCTCCAGGTTGCGCGGCGACATGTCGAGCAGGATGCCGAGGCGGCTCGGCGTTCCCTTGAAGAACCAGATGTGCGACACCGGCGACGCGAGCTGGATGTGGCCCATGCGCTCGCGGCGCACCTTCGCGCGCGTCACTTCGACGCCGCACTTGTCGCAGATGATGCCCTTGTAGCGGATCCGCTTGTACTTGCCGCAGTAGCACTCCCAGTCACGCGTCGGACCGAAGATGCGCTCGTCGAAGAGCCCATCCTTCTCGGGCCGCAGCGTGCGGTAGTTGATCGTCTCGGGCTTCGTGACCTCGCCGCTCGACCACGAGCGGATCTGGTCCGGTGACGAGAGCGAGATGCGGATCGCGTTGAACTCGTTGACTTCAAGCATCAGTTATTCACCACTCTCAAGACCGCTGATGTTGATCCCGAGGTCCGGCGACGAGTACGCCGCTGCGTCCTCGATGAACCGGATCTCCTCTTCGTTGTCGTTGAGCACCTCGACCGACAGGCCGAGCGACTGCAGCTCCTTGATGAGCACCTTGAAGCTCTCCGGCACTCCGGGCGGCTGGATGTCCTCGCCCTTCACGATGGCCTCGTAGGTCTGGACGCGGCCCATGACGTCGTCCGACTTGACGGTGAGCAGCTCCTGAAGGATGTAGGCGGCGCCGTACGCCTCGAGCGCCCACACCTCCATCTCGCCGAACCGCTGGCCACCGAACTGCGCCTTGCCACCCAGCGGCTGCTGAGTGATGAGCGAGTAGGGGCCTGTCGAGCGCGCGTGGATCTTGTCCTCGACCAGGTGGTGCAGCTTCATCATGTAGATGTAGCCGACGGTGATGTTCTGCTCGAACGTCTTGCCGCTGCGACCGTCGCGCAGTTCCACCTTGCCGTCCTCGGGCAGACCAGCCTCTTTGAGCGCCTTCTTGATCGCGGGCTCGCGCGCGCCGTCGAAGACGGGCGTCATCACGTGCAGGCCGAGCGCTTGCGCGGCCCACCCGAGGTGCGTCTCGAGGATCTGTCCGATGTTCATACGCGAAGGAACACCCAGCGGGTTGAGCACGATGTCGACTGGCTTGCCGTCCGGAAGGAACGGCATGTCCTCGACCGGAAGGATCTTGGCGATGACGCCCTTGTTGCCGTGGCGTCCGGCCATCTTGTCGCCGACGCTGATCTTGCGCTTCTGCGCGACGGCGACGCGGATCATCTTGTTGACGCCCGGCAGGAGCTCATCGTTGTTCTCGCGGCTGAACACCGCGACGTCGACGACCTTGCCGTGCTCGCCTGAGGGCAGACGCAGCGAGGAGTCCTTCACCTCACGCGCCTTCTCACCGAAGATCGCGCGCAGCAGGCGCTCCTCGGCCGTGAGCTCGGTCTCGCCCTTCGGCGTGATCTTGCCCACGAGGATGTCCTGCGGCCCGACCTCGGCGCCGATGTAAACGATCCCGTTCTCGTCGAGGTCGGCGAGCGCTTCCTCACCGACATTCGGGATATCGCGCGTGATCTCCTCAGGACCGAGCTTCGTGTCACGCGCTTCGCACTCGTACTTCTCGATGTGGATCGAGGTGAAGCGGTCGTCCTGCACGAGACGCTCGGACAGGATGATCGCGTCCTCGTAGTTGCCGCCCTCCCAGGGCATGAAGGCGACGAGGATGTTCTGGCCGAGCGCGAGCTCGCCGTTGTCGGTCGAGTAGGAGTCCGCGAGGACCTGACCCTCTTCGACCTGGTCGCCGACCTTCACCAGCGGACGCTGGTTGAAGCAGGTGCCCTGGTTGGTGCGGATGAACTTCTGCAGCTTGTAGCGGAACGCGTCGCTCGCGTTCTCCTCGACCCAGATCTCGGCGGCCGAGACGGAACGGACCGTTCCGCCAGCGCGTGCCAGGACGACCTGGCCCGAGTCCTTCGCGGCGCGGTACTCGATGCCGGTACCGATGATCGGCGCCTCCGGGCGCACGACCGGAACGGCCTGCCGCTGCATGTTCGAGCCCATGAGCGCGCGGTTCGCGTCGTCGTGCTCGAGGAACGGGATGAGTGCCGCCGACACGGAGACGATCTGCTTGGGCGACACGTCCATGAAGTCCGCGTTCGCCGGCGGGGCCTCGTGATACGCGTCGCCGCGGTGCACCTGCACGCGCTCGTCGAGGAAGTAGCCATTCTCGTCGAGGCGCGCGTTGGCCTGCACCACCGTCGCAAGCTCCTGCTCGTCGGCGGTCAGGAAGACGATCTCGTCCGACACGCGCGGGCGATCCTTGCCGCCGTCCTTCTCGATGCGACGGAACGGCGACTCGATGAACCCGTACGGGTTCACCCGCGCGTACGTCGCGAGCGAGCCGATGAGGCCGATGTTCGGTCCTTCCGGCGTCTCGATCGGGCAGATGCGGCCGTAGTGGCTGTAGTGGACGTCGCGGACGTCGAAGCCGGCGCGCTCACGCGACAGGCCACCCGGGCCCAGGGCCGACAGGCGGCGCTTGTGGGTGAGCTCGTCGAGCGGGTTCGTCTGCTGCATGAACTGCGACAGCTGGCTGCCGCCGAAGAACTCCTTGATCGCGGCCACGACGGGCCGGATGTTGATGAGCTCCTTCGGCGTCGCCTTCTCCGGCTCGACGATGGACATGCGCTCGCGCACGACGCGCTCCATCCGCAGGAGCCCCACGCGGAACTGCTGCTGGATGAGCTCGCCGACGGCACGCACGCGACG
>DATEZK010000021.1:0-3746 GCA_035255665.1 Candidatus Limnocylindria bacterium | reverse complement strand
CAGCGCATCAAAGGATGCCGCCTCGTGTTCCCACGTGACCATGTCAGCCAACTCGAATCTGGCTCTCGGCACTAGCTGACGGGCTCGCTCGATCTGCACTGCGGAGAAGTCAACTCCGAGAACGTCGAAGTCCCGGTCGGTGAGGAGCTTGGTCGCGGGAATTCCCGCGCCGCATCCAAGATCGAGGACTCTCGCGCGTGGCCTTATCAGTTTCGCCAGGTCAGCGATCCATCCCTCGTAGCGATCCGTGCCCTCGTCGCTTTCGGGATCGGACCGTCCAGCATCGTCACGGTACGCACGCGAGATGGCGTCGTAGCCACGGCGCACAAGGTCGCGCCGTCTCGCTCGCGTGTCTCCTCTCGCGTCCGCCATACGGTCTCGCTCTTCTGCTAGACCGACTTCGCGAAGCGCTCCAACATCATCGGCCATCCACCGGCTGAATCCATTCCGGCGCGGTACGCGTTCGCCTTCTCGCCATGTCGGGAGAACGCTCGATGCTCGAGCACGACGCGCGTCCCGAGAGCTTCCTCCGTGAAGCGCACCTCGACCTCGCTGGCCTTCTCGGGATTCGGTTCTGGCGTGCGGTCGAACGCGATCTGCCAGCTGAACACGATGCGCCCCGGCGGCTCCCAGACGAGGACGCGTCCCCAGTCGCACTCGAAGTTGTGCGGTCCGCGCTCGAAGCACGCGCCGCCGAGCCGCGGCTCGATCCCGATGGTCTGCAGGACATCCTGCGACCAGGTGTACTCGCGCGGCCACCAGCGGCTCAGATTCACGAACGCGGAGAACGCCCGTCCCGGCGGAACGCGGACGAACAGCTCGCGGGTCAGTGCGTCGGCGGCCGTTACCTGAGACATGTGCGTCGACGTTACCTCATGACCGTTACGTCATGACTCCGCGGGGGAGCGCGAGCACCGTTATTTCCATGGGTCGTCCCTCTCCCGTGAGCTACGTCTGCGTTGGGATCGATCACCTACGGCAAGGCCTCGCCGTCCCTGACGAACGCGGCTATCTGACAGTCCATGATGGCCGCTGGGCGTATTGCTCGGCCGCACGGCCACTTGAGCCGCACATCTGGGAGGCGATTCCTGCGACGCACCTCTTCGCGCTGCGTCATTCGAACCTGCTTCGCAAGTACTGCGACGGCGTTCGCGACCAAGGCGCTTCCCCGGCTCTGACAGTTTGAAGCGGGTGCTGATCGCCGAAGATGACGCCGCGATCCGCGGCGTGGTCGCCCGAGTCCTCGTCGAGGAGGGCTCTGCGGTGACTGCTGTGGCAAATGGGCAGGAGGCGCTCGACTGGTGTCAAGTCGCGACGCCTGACGTGGTCCTCCTCGACCTGATGATGCCTGTACTTGACGGCTTCGAGTTCCTCAAGCGGGGGCACGACGGTTGTCGCGCTCCCGTCGTAGTCATGAGCGCGGGCTTCCGTTTCAGAGAGCTGCCACTTGAAACGCGGGTTGCCGGGTTCATCGAGAAACCGTTCGATCTCGTCGAGCTCGTCGCGACCGTCGAGCGGTGCGCTGGTCCGGCCCAGATCTGACTGGCGGCGTTAGCCTCCGCAATACGACCTAACATCCACCACGGATGGATCTCGCCCCGGACATCCTCGCCATCGTCGGGAACACGCCGCTGGTCCGACTCTCGCGCATCGGGCGAGGTTTGAAGCCAACGCTCGTCGGAAAGCTCGAGCACCTGAATCCCGGCGGCTCGATCAAGGACCGCATCGGGCTGCGCATGATCGAAGATGCGGAGCGGCGCGGTCTGCTGAAGCCGGGCGGGACGATCGTGGAGCCGACCAGCGGCAACACCGGCGTGGGTCTCGCGATGGCCGCTGCGATAAAGGGCTACCGGGTCATCTGCACGATGGCCGACAAGCAGAGCCAGGAGAAGCGCGACCTGCTGCGCGCGTTCGGCGCGGAGGTCGTCGTGTGCCCGACCGCGGTGCCGCCCGAATCGCCCGAGTCCTATTACAAGGTCGCCGAGCGGCTCGCGAAAGAGACACCGGGGGGCTTCCTTCCGAATCAGTACTACAACCCGATGAATCCCGAGGCGCACTACAACACCACCGGACCCGAGATCTGGGAGCAGACCGACGGCAAGATCACGCACCTCGTGATGGGTATCGGCACGGGTGGCACCGTGACCGGCGCGGGCCGCTATCTGAAGGAGCGGAACGCCCAGCTCCAGATCGTCGGTGCCGATCCCGAGGGCTCGCTCTACACCGGCGGCATCCACCCCTACAAGGTCGAGGGCATCGGCGAGGATTTCTACCCCGGCACCTTCGACAAGACGCTCGTCGATCGCTGGATGCGCGTGTCCGACCGCGACTCGTTCCTCACCGCGCGCCGGCTCACGCGCGAGGAGGGGATCCTCGTCGGCGGCTCGTCAGGGACGGCGATGTGGGCGGCGCTCGAGGTCGCGAAGGAGCTGGACGAGGACGCGTTCATCGTCGTGCTCTTCGCGGATTCGGGCCGCTCGTACCTCTCGAAGATCTACAACGACGAATGGATGCGCCAGAACGGGTACCTCGAACGCTACCCGGTGCACGCGACGGTGCTCGACGTCGTGCGCGACCGCGCGGGCACGCCCGGGCTCATCGTCGTGTCGAAGGGGCAGAGCGTCCGCTCCGCCATCGACACGATGCAGCAGTACGGCATATCGCAGATCCCCGTCGTCGCGAATGGCGAGGCCGCCTTCGTCAGCGACATCGTCGGCAGCGTCCAGGAGACGACGATGCTCGACCGGGTGTTCCGCGAGCCGTCGCTCGTCGACGAGCGTGTCGAGCGTGTCATGGAGGCGCCGTTCCCGGTCGTGCAGGCGAATGAGGACATCGAGCGCCTCTACGCGGAGCTTTCCTCTGGCGCGCCCGCGCTGCTCGCGGCGTCCGACGACCGGCCCGTCTCGATCATCACCAAGGCGGACCTGCTGGAGTTCGTCGCGCACCAGCGCCGGCGCGCTCGCTAGGCGGCGCGCTCCCCGGAGATCCGACCCGCCACATCGGGTTCGACCTGCGCGAGGTGCGCGAGCGTCTCCCGAGAAAGCGCGTGGCTGTATTTGTCGGGCTCATGCCGGACCAGGAACGCGAGGTGGCCGATGGCGTGCGCCACGACCGCGGCGATGCCGGTGCCCACGGCTTTCGCATCGCGTGGTAAGACGTGCGGCAGATCGTCGAACGGCAGCTCGTCGGAATAGGCCAGATACGTGAGGAGCAGGGTGCCCTGCTCGTACCGCCAGCTCGTCGAGTGCACGACGACGCGACGCAGGGGCATTCCTGGGAAAAGGCCGGCCGTACAGCTCCGCGCCGTGTCATCGGGATCGACTTCTGCGGCGCACGCCCGGCGCACGACTGAATAGCGGAGCCGATCGCCCTCGAGCCGCGCCGCGATGAGCTCCAGTTCGGTCTGCATCGCGGCTCGTCTATGCAGCGAACGTGCCGATGGCCGGCCACCGCCTAGGACAGCAACGCTGCATCGACATTTCGGCTCGACGCAATCGCTTGAGCATTTGCGGCCCCCCTCTTTGGCAAAATCTGCGGCCGTCAGGCAGTCCTCGTCTCGGTTGGGAGGTGTCGGGAATGGCTGCGATGATCGAGTACGTCTGCACGGCGCGGCACGATCGCCGCGGGGAAGCGGCGGTAACCCTCGAGCAGGGCTCATGGGCGTATTGCCCGTGGGGTGCGGCAGCTGACCACCAGTGGACGCGCATCGACCCGACCACGGTGGAAGCGCCTCGCTCGCATCGCCG
>DATEZK010000020.1:0-2003 GCA_035255665.1 Candidatus Limnocylindria bacterium | reverse complement strand
TGACATCGACACCGAGCGTCGAGAGCGCCATCACGACCGCGGCCGGACCGCAGTTGTTGAGCGACTGCCACACGTGCTTCATGTCGGGGAAGGCAGCGCTCGTCGGTGCCGCGACCGGGGTCGGAAGCTGTTCGGGAGCCGGAACGCTGGGCGCGCTCATCGGGACGCTGGGTACGCTCATCTGCGCGACCGCGGGCTGCTCGTCGGTGACGATCGCCACGCTGGCCTCGGACGGTGTCGTATCAACGACGACGGCGCTCTGCGCGGTGTCGACCGGGCGTAAAGCCACGCCACCGGCGAGAACGATGCCGACGGTCAGGGCAAAAGCGGCAAGGGACAGCCCACCACGCCTCATATCTGTCATACAGGGTAAACCTCCGGCGGGTTCCGGACGAGTCCGGGAGGGTCCCATGCCCGTACCATCCGGGCGGTGAGCCCCACGACGCTGGTCCGCGGCCGGCTCCGTGACCACCCGCTGTGGTCCCGCGCCTTGACCGCGCCCGAGATCGTCGGAAGGCTCATCCAGCCCGTGATCGTTTCGGCACGCGTTGAGGACCGCGAGCGTGTCGGGGATGCGCCGTTCCTCGAGCGCCTCTCCATCACCGAGCTCGTGCGCGACGCGCGTGAAGCGGCATCGACGGGCCTCGCCGGTTTTCTCATCTTCGCCGAGTCTGACCGCAAGGACGAGCTTGCCCTGCTCGCGAGCGAGCGGGACCACATCGTCGCCCGCGCGATACACGCCGTGAAGGACGCCGCGCCCGATCTCGCGGTCGCCACAGACGTTTGTGTCTGTGCGTACACACCGCATGGGCAGTGCGTCCTCTTCGCGGAAGGTCAGGCGAACGTCGCCGGAACTCTCGAGCGGCTGGCGGAGATCGCCGCCGTGCACGCCGATGCTGGCGCGGATCTGCTCATCCCATCGGGGATGCTCGAGGGCAGCGTGCGCGCGGTGCGCGCGGCGGCATCGTCGGCGGGGCGACCCGAGCTGCCGATCGCGGCGATGGTCAAGCTCGAGAGCGTCCTCTACGCGGCGCACCGCATCGCGGTCGAGGCGATACCCGTGACGGATCGCGCCGTACCGCTGATCGCGGTCGACGATCGTGATGGGGCGCGAACGCGCGCGGCGCGCGAGGTGGCCGCGGGCGCGGACGCCGTCGTACTGAAACCGGGACTCGTCACCCTCGACCTCGTGACGCGCGTGTCCGAGACCGTCGATCGACCGGTGATCTCGTTCTTCACCGCCGACGAGCACGCCTTCTTCACCACGCCCGACGACGCACGCGACAACGTCGAGGCGGAGCGCGAGACGTTCGGCGCGGCACGCCGTGCGGGCGCGGATCTGTTGATCAGCTACGGCGCGCGGAGCTCGACGGCCGAGTGATCCGCGCTGGGGCGATCTGGGCGATCCACCAGTCCGCCACGCTCTTTGTCGCGCTCGCGGTACAGATCGTCGCACTCGTCATCGTCGGCGACGTGTTCGTCTCGGCCCTTCGGGTCGACGCTGCGCGTTCGCAGCCCACCGAAACGGTCGCGCGCGTCGCGCCGCTCGCACGTGGCGAGCGTCTGATGACCACCGATCTCGCCGTCGCTCCCATTCGAGACGCGACACCGGCAATGGACATGACATTCGAGCCGAATGCGGCTGTGGCGCTCACGCATAGCGCGGACCTGGCTCTCGCGCCGGCCGAGGTGGCTCCGTCGCCTGAGCCCGCGCCAGAGCCAGCGCCGGTCGCCGAGCCGGAGCCGACGCCGAAGCCGACCACCGCGCCGACGCCGCGGCCCGCGCCGCCGGCTCCGGCGATCACGACGTCAGCCGCGACGCACGAGGCCGAGCTGCGGATGCTCGGCCTGATGAACCTGTCGCGCGTGAACGCGGGACTCGCTCCGCTCGCGCTGGACGCCGGCGTCTCGGAAGCCGCGCGCAAGCACAGCGCGGTCGAAGCGCAGCACCGGTACGTCTATCACGACGGGCCCGACGGGACCGCCAAGTCGCGGTACGTGCC
>DATEZK010000019.1:0-11101 GCA_035255665.1 Candidatus Limnocylindria bacterium | reverse complement strand
CGGCTCACGCGAACGGTGCTGACGGAGGCGATCCGACAGGCTCGGGCGTGGGAGCTCGCGGGGCTGCGCGTCCCGATCGCGGTGAACCTCTCGATGCGCAACGTTCACGACCCGCAGCTCCCGCAGACGATCGCCCAGCTGCTCCAGCGCTGGGACGCACGACCCGATCTGCTGCGCCTTGAGATCACCGAGACCGTCCTCGCCGCAGATCCGCAGCGCGCGCTCCAGACGATGGACTCGCTGCGCGCGATGGGCGTGCACATCGCGCTCGACGACTTCGGCATCGGCTACTCATCGCTCGCCTACCTCAACCGCCTGCCGCTCGACCAGATCAAGATCGACCGCTCGTTCGTCATCGGCATGGTGGACGACGAGGCCAGCGCGACGATCGTGCGCGCGACCGTCGAGCTCGGTCATGGGCTCGGCTACGCGGTCGTGGCGGAAGGCGTCGAGAACACCGAGACGCGCCAGCGCCTCACCGCCCTCGGCTGCGACGCCATCCAGGGCTTCCTCGTCTCCCGCCCGATGCCCGCGGACCAGACCGCGGAGTGGATCGGTCGCGCAACCGTCGGAGCACCCACCAAGAGCCCGACCGCCGCCACGATCGCGGGCTAGCTAACGCAGCTGTCCCTTCGGGGGCGGCTGGCATTTCGGGCACACGAACATCTCGTCCAAGCCGTGGCGCGTTCGCACGATCTTCGTGCCGCAGCGGGCGCAGGGATCGCCGACCTTCCCGCGAATCTTCATGTGCGTGCGGATCTTCGTGCCCAGCTCCGGAGGTAGCTCGTTCTCGACGATCTCGACCGCGCGCGCGAGCGTCGCGCGCAGCGCTCCGTGCAGCCGGTCCATCTCCCCTTCGTCGAGGCTCGCGACGCGGCGCTTCGGATGCAGCTTCGCCTGCCAGAGGATCTCGTCCGCGTACGCGTTCCCGATCCCCGCGATGAAGTCGCCGCTCATCAGCAGATTGCGCAGCTCGCGCCGTGTCGCCTTCGCGCGCCGCGCGAACTCGTCCGCATTCCACGGCAGCGCGCCGGCCTCCGGGCCTTGCCGATCGAATCCCGGCAGGTCGGCCGTGCTCTCGGCTGCCTCGACGAGATACACCTTGCCCATCCGCGTGTCGTCGCGATAGCGCAGGTCACGAGCGTCCTTGAGCGGTGCACCGGAGCCGATCCCGTCGAAGGTCATGGCGAAGGCGGTGGTGGCGCGGATCTTCGTGTCCGTCGGCAGGATGTCGAAGAGACCGGACAGCATCGGGTTGATCACCAGGCGCGTGTTGTCGTCGAATACGAACGTCAGAAAGCGGCCGCGGTGGACGACGTCGGCGAGCGCGCGTCCCTTCAGCGCGTCCGGCAGCGGCCGCGTCGCGCGCAGTACGAGCGGGTCATGCACGCGCACCGCGGTGACGTGCCTCCCGACGAACGCAGTCGCAAGACGGCCGCGCAGCACATGGAGGTCGGGCCATTCGGGCACTAATCGGCCACCGCGGCGAGCCAGCGCGGCTCTGGCAGCGCGAACCGCACAGCGGCCCACGCGAGCGTGACCTTGAGCTGACGGCGTTGAAATGCGCGCACCCGCGGCACACCCGGAATCGGCGGACGCCAAGCACGGTCAGCGAAGTACCCGGCGATGCCCGCGACGGACGCGTCGACGTAGGAGTCGCGCACGGGCATGACTTCCGCGTACCAGTCCATCGTCCGCTCGGCGGAGGGCCCGCCCTCCGCCTCAGTGGCCTGCGCAAAGCCCGCGGCGTCGAGCTCGTGCGGACCAACGCCCGCGAAGTTCCAGTCGAACATCCGGAGCCGCTCGCCTTGGAGGCGCGTGTTGTCCGAGCGCGTGTCGAAGTGGACGAGCGAATGCGGAGCGCGTAAGCGCACAAGTCGATCGGCGTTCTGCCGCAGCAGCGGCAACGCGACGTCGAGCCACTCGCGGGCCTCATCTGCGCGGCGCCGTGCAAGAGACGCAGTCTTCGCGAGCTCGCCGCTTTCAGAGAGGCTTCGCCAGAAGCCGGCGAACTCGTGATGTTCCGTCCGAGAGAGCCATCGCGGCAGCGCCCGGCCGTGCGTGCTGGCATGGAACTTCGCGAACGAGCGCGCGGAGCGACGCGCCTTGGCCGGCGACCACGGCGGCATCGTCTGCGGCCCGACGTCTTCGAGGAGCAGCACGTGCCAATCGTTCCGCCTGAACGAGCCGAGGAAAGCGGGCGCCCAGGGGTTGATGAAACGGCTCAGCTCGCGATACACACGCTCTTCGCGTGGCAGCGCGCCGCGCATGTAGTCGTTGCTCGTGGCGTTGACTCCCTTGAAGAACGCGGGGCGGCCGTCCGCGAGGACCATGCGGAACGTGGCGGACGGGGCGTAGCCGCCGTACACGCGCGCCGCGCGCGCGACGGGCGAGCCGAGTATCCGCGCCACGTCGTCCTTCACTTCACGGGGCACCGCGGACCAGGGTGGCTTCGGCTCAGCTCCCCGTCGTGACACTGGCCCGCATCTGCTCCCAGGCCTCGCGCGCTTCTTCGACCGAGCCCTCGTCCTCGATGGTCGAGATGTCGCCGGGATCCTTGCCCAGGATCACCGCCTTCAGCACGCGCCGCATGATCTTGCCGCTGCGCGTCTTCGGCAGCATGTCGACAAAGTTCAGCTCGCCGATGACCGCGACCGGGCCGAGCTCGGAGCGGACCGTCGCGAGCAGCTCCTTCTTGAGCGCGTCCGACGGCGCGTGCCCCTGTTTGAGCACGACGAAAGCGGAGATCACCATGCCGCGCAGCTCGTCGGGCCGGCCGGTGACGCCCGCCTCGGCGACCGCGGGGTTCCGCAGGAACGCCGTTTCGACCTCGATCGTGCCGATACGGTGGTCCGCGATCTTGATGATCTCGTCGGCACGCCCCGAGAACCACACGTAGCCGTCCTCGTCGATCGAGGTGGCGTCGCCGGTGAAGTACACATTCTTCCCGGGGACCTTCTCCCAGTAGTCCTTCGCATAGCGCTCGGTCTCGGCCCAGAGGCGCGCGGTGAGGCCCGGGAACGGACGCTTGATGACGAAGATCCCCTTCTCGCCGGCCTTCAGCTCGTTGCCCTCGCTGTCCACGACCGCTGCCTCGATGCCGGCGAGCGGGACGCCGCCCGAGCCGGGCTTGATCGGCAGCAGCGCGACGCCGTATGGGTTGCCGACGACCGGTCCGCCGGTCTCGGTCTGCCAGTAGTGGTCGATGACCGGGATGCGGTCGCCGAGCGCCTCCTTCTGGAACCACTCCCAGGCCGGCGCGTTCAGCACCTCGCCGGCGCAGAAGACGCGCTCGAGAGGACCGAGGTCGTGCTTCTTCGCCGGCGCGCTGCCGTAGCGCATGAGGAGGCGCACCGCGGTCGGCGAGGTGAACACGCCGGTCACGCGGTGGCGTTCGATGATCCGATAGAAGGTCTCCGCGTCGGGATGATCGAGTGCGCCCTCGTACGCGATCGTGGTGCACCCGATGAGGAGCGGACCGAAGACGATGTACGAGTGGCCCACGACCCAGCCGATGTCAGAGGTCGACCACCACACGTCGGTCGGCCGCAGGCCGAACATCCACTTCGCCATGCTGTGGACGTAGACCTGATAGCCGCCGTGCGTGTGCACCGCGAGCTTCGGCTTCGCCGTCGTGCCACTCGTCGCGAGGATGTACGCGGGCTCGTTCGCCTCCATCTCGACGTGCGTGTCGTCCTGACCGGCGGCGCCGCGCAGGAAATCGTCCCAGGTGATGTCGCGACCATCCTTCATCGCGACGGCGGCGGACCCGCGCTTCAGCACGACGACCCGCTCGACCGTCGGCGCGCCAGCGACCGCGTCGTCGACGATCTGCTTGAGCGGCACGTCCTTGCCCTTGCGATACGTGACGTCGGTCGCGAAGACGGCGCGCGCGCCCGCGAGACGGATGCGCTCCCCCAGCGCGCCGGCGCCGAAGCCGGCGAAGATGACGATGATGACCGCGCCGATGCGCACCGCGGCGAGCATGAGCACGATCGCCTCGGCACAGGTCGGCATGTAGATCGCGACACGGTCGCCTTTCTTGATCCCGAGCCCGCGCAGCGCCGCGCCGACCTTCCTCGTCTCGTCGTGCAGCTGCGCGTACGTGAACGTGCGCCGCTCGCCGCGCTCGTTCTCCGTGATCAGCGCGGTGCGTGACCCCGCGCCGGTCTTCACATGGTGGTCGACGCAGTTGTAGGCGAGGTTCGACAGACCGCCGCGGTACCAGCGGAACGTCGGCGGCTCCCACTCGAGCACGCGCTCCCATTTGCGGAACCAGGGCAGCGTTTCGGCCGCGCGCCCCCAGAAGCCCTCTGGATCTTCGGTCGCCTCACGCTTCCACGCCGCGACCTTCGGATGCAGCGCGCCCATCTGGTCCTCCTAACCGCCGTCCAGCTCCCGGAGCTTGAACCGCTGGATCTTGCCCGTCGCCGTCTTCGGGAGCTCGTCGACGAACACGATCCAGCGCGGGTACTTGTACGGCGCGATCTTCGCCTTCACGAACTGCTTGAGCTCCTCGGCCAGCGCATCGCTCGGCTTCTGACCCTGCTTGAGCAGCACGAAGGCGCGAGGCTTGGTGAGCTCATCCTTGTCCTTCGCGCCGACGACGCCGCATTCGAGGACCGCCGGATGATCGATCAGTGCGGCCTCGACCTCCGCCGGCGACACCCACTGACCCGAGACCTTGAGCATGTCGTCGGAGCGGCCCTCGTACGTGTAATAGCCGTCGGTGTCCAGGTGGTACTTGTCGCCGGTCACCGTCCATTCGCCGCGGAACGTCGCTTTCGATTTCTCGTGCTTGTTCCAGTAGAACGCGCAACAGGAGTCTCCCGACACCCACAGGTTCCCGGTCTCGCCGGGCGCGAGATCGCGACCGTCGTCGTCGACGATCTTCGCGCGGTAGCCCGGCACGACCGTACCGCTCGTCCCGCCGCGCGCCTGCCCCGGCCGGTTGCAGATGAAGATGTGGAGCATCTCGGTCGAGCCGATGCCGTCGAGGATCTCGGTGCCGAAACGCTTCTTCCACGCGTCGAAGAGCGGTTTCGGCAGGGCCTCGCCGGCGGAGACGCAGAAGCGCAGCGACGACAGGTCGTACTTGAAGTTCGCTTCCGGATACGCGAGGAGCGCCGCGTAGAAGGTTGGCGCGGTGTACATCACCGTCGGCCGCTCCGTGGTGACGAGGCCGTAGACGAGATCCGGCGTAGCACGCTCGGGCTTGTACACGACCGAGGCGCCGTAGCGCATCGGCACGAACACGCCGTTGCCGAGCCCGTAAGCGTGAAAGAGCGGCGACACCGTGAAGTAGCGGTCCTCTTCGGTGCAGCCGAGGACGTGCCGGCCGAGCGTCTCCGCCGAATAGATCATGTCGTGCTGCAGATGCACGGCGCCCTTCGGAAAGCCGGTGGTGCCCGACGAATAGAGCCAGAAGCACATGTCGTCGGGCGTCGTGTCCGCCGGATCCAGCTCATCGTCCGCCGCGGCCAGCGCTTCCTCGAACGACGCCACTCCCTCCGGCAGCACACCCTCGAGCGGCGCCGTGCCCGACGCGGTCACGAGGATGTGCCGGAGGCGCGGGCACTGCTTTCGGACCTCGAGCACTTTGGGGAGCAGGGGCGCGCTCACGACGATCGCGACCGCGCGGCTGTCGCGCAGGATGTACGCGAGGTCGCGCGCGATGAGCAGCGTGTTCGCCGGGACCGGTATCGCGCCGATCTTGATCGCGCCGAAGAACGCGTAGACGAACGCCGGCGAGTCGAGGCAGAGGATGGCGACCCGGTCCTCGATGTCCACGCCGAGCTGGCGAAGCGCGTTGCCGCAGCGATCGACGCTCGCCGCCATCTCGCCGTACGTCACCGACGCGCCCTGGCAGCGGATCGCGACCTTGTCGGGACGCTCCGCGCGGTGTGCGTCGACGTACGTCTCGGCCGCGTTGTACCGGTCGCCCAGCTCCGGTAGCCGCAGCTCCCCCACGCCCGGGATTATCGCCGCAGCGTTTCGAGCGCGGCGAGTGCGGCGTCCGTTCCCTCGTGTAAGCGAGCGCCATCCCACAGCGCGGGTAGGACCGTGCCGCGGGCATTCGCCCACGCATCGGCGCCGTCGGTGTCGACGTTCTGGAAATCGACCTGCGGCTTGAGCCCGAGCTCGACCACGCGGCGCCTGACTGCGGCGGATCCGGGATCGTCGATGCGGTGGTAGAGGACAACGCCGAGGTTCAGGGAACGATCTCCAAGTACGAGTCCATGACCTCCGGGTGCTCCTGGCGGAGGCGCTCGCGGACCTTGACCATGAGACGCTCCACGTCGCCTGCCGGCAGGTCGTCGCGCATCGACACGCGCGCCAGGACCAGCAGCTGCTTCGTCCCCATCTGCACCGCGCGGAGCTCGAGGACCTGATCCACCTCCGGCGTGGCCGCGATGCTCGCGCGGATCGCGTCGGCGATCTCCACCGGCGCCGCCTCGCCGACGATCAGGCCACGCGCGCTGGTGGCCAGCTGGTAGGCGACGTAGATCAGGATCACGCCGATGACGCCGCTCGCGGCCGCGTCGAAGCGATGGTCGTGAGTCGCCACGGTCAGCCCGAGGCCGGCCAGGGCGACCAGGAGACCGGCGAGGGCCGCGGTGTCCTCGTACAGGACCGTGCGCAGCGCGGGATCGCGCAGCTGCCTGAGGAACTTGCCGACCGGGACGCCCTCCTCGTGTGCGGCATGGCGGACCTCGCGCACGGCGACGCCGAGCGAAAAGAGCTCGAAGATCACCGAGAGACCGAGCACGACGAACCCGATGGTCGCGTCGCCGATCTCGTGCGGATCGACGAAGCGGCTGTACGCCTCGTAGAGCGAGAAGATGCCGCCGCCAAAGAAGAGGAAGAGAGCGACGACGAGGGCCCAGAAGTACCGCTCCTTGCCGTAGCCAAGCGGATGCCGCTCGCTCGCGGGCCGGACGCTCCGCCGTATGCCGACGTAAAGGAGGATCTGGTTCATCGCGTCCGCGATGGAGTGCGCGGTCTCCGCCAGCAGCGCGCCGGATCCGGTCTGGCTCGCCGCGATCCCTTTGGTGATCGCAATGGCTGTGTTGCCCGCGAATGCCGCAAAGACGGCTCGCGTCGTGCCTTCGCTCATTGTTCTCCTCGTCGTGTCCAGAATCCCTGCGGGTCGTACTCGCGGATGATGCGCAGTTCCTCCGGACTCGGCATTTGCGTCTCGCGCACATCGTCCGCGACGGTCAGCGTCCAGCCTGTGTTCTGCGCGATCTCGTCCACGGAGCTACTCGGGTGGTACGACACGAGGACCGCCTCGCCCCGCACGAAACGGAACACGCCGAGCGTCGTGATGATCACCGATGGACCCCCGCGCGGCAGTCCGACGCGTGTCCGCCAATCGCCACCGTCCCCGAAACCGGGCGATGTCACGAAATCGACGCGCTCGCGGAGGCGCCGCTTGTCGTGCGCCATGATCACGATGAGCCGATGCGCGAGGCTCGCGATGTCCGCGCCGCCGCCCGAGCCCGGCAGCTGCACGGTCGGCCGCGCGCGGTCCTCGCCGATCGCCGTGGTGTTGAGGTTGCCGTGCCTGTCGACCTCGGCACCGCCGATGAAACCAGCCTCGACCTCGCCGCGCTGCAGCAGTCCCATGAGATCGACGGTGCGCGCGCACCAGACCGCGCCGGTCACATTCGGCGGATCGCCCATGGTGTACAGAAGCTTGGGCGATGGTTGATCACGCACGATCCCGAGCTCGAACAGACCGACGGCGTTCGGCGCGTGCATGCGCTTCGCGAGCACGAAGGCGATGAGCGGCAGGCGCATGCCGACGAACACGCGCTCGCCATCGCGGATCTCGCGAGCCGCCTGGGCGACCATGAGCTCGCCCGGCGATACGTCCACTAGTGGAGGCGCTCGACCTTCACGCTGTTGCCCTCATCACACCGCGTTGGCGAAGACCGCGAGAGCGATGACGAGGATGAGGAGCTGTGCGAGCCAGGCGGCGATGCCGACAGCTATCGCGCGTCCGGTGGAGCAGTCGAGCGCGGACCGCAGCGCGACGATCGTGGCGACGAGCACCCAGAGCTCCACGACGGAGCGGACGAGCCCGCCGATCCCGGGGATGACGGCCAGCAGGATGAGGAAACGCGGGGTGTTCGCGAACCCCAGCGTACGGGCGACCTCGCCCCAGTCCGCCTTCGGCTCCTTCGCTGGAAAGGCCTTCGTGCCGAGCAGGTACGCGAGCTGCGCGTAGAACGCCCAGCCGATGAGCGCGACGATCGAATCGATGAGTCCGTCGCCGCCCTCGCCGGTCGTGAGCCAGCTGACCGCGCCCGCCACGAGGCTCGTCGCGACGACGATGTATGCGGCCTGACCCGTGGCCCTCTTGTCCTTCTCGACCGCCTCGTACGCGGACCGTTCGAGGCGCGCGGCGCCGATCATGTGCTGGATCATCGGATCGGCCTGCGAGAGCATCGACACCTAGAACCGCGCCTCCGCGGCGGGGACGCCCGCGACCGCAAGTGCGCTCCAGCGCTCACCCAGCTTGCGAAGGTAAGCCGCGCGATCCTTCACACCCGTCACCCATTCCGCGATCCACGCGTCGAATCCATCGACCGTTCGGGTGGCGCGATGGTAGTCGTGGAAGAAGTCATGGTCACGGCCGTAGCGGCCCTGCAGCGGCGACGGGTGACAGGCGCCCGGCGCCTCGACGACGGCGACCACCTTCAGCGCCGGCACGACGGTACGGTTCGGGTCGCTCGCGATCACGTCGCGCGGGACGACCTCATCCGCCAGGACGATCACGGCCTTCGCTGCCAGCGCGGCCTCCTGCGAAACGCCCCACGGGCCCCAGAGGTGTGCGTTCCCATCCGCGTCCGCTCGCTGCACCGCGAGCACGGTGACATCCGGTGTGATCGCCGGGATCAGCAGCAGTGGCGAGCCGTCGATCGGCGACGTTGACGCGAGGAACGTGCCGTTCGCGCGCGGGATGTCGCTTCCCAGCAGCGTGCGCGTCGGCAGATACGGTGCGCCGAGCGCGCCCGCGAGCAGTGCCTGCGCGAGCGTGAAGTTGCTGTGGTCTCGCACCTCGATGCGCCGAGGTATCCCCTGCTCCAGCGCGCGCCGGTAGGCGTGCGCGAGACCGGCCGACACGTTGCCGACCCACGCCGCCGTGATCTGGCGGACGCAGCCCGCGCCGATGAGCTGATCGAACGCGATGTCCGAGATCGGTCCGATGAGCTCGAGCTCGCGCCGTCGCTGTCGGATCAGCTCGTGCGCGAACGCGAAAGGAATGGCCGGCTCGAGCGCGCATCCGAGTGCGATGGACGCGCCGTCGGGGACGAAGCGCGTGACTGCGTCCGCCAGGCTGGCGCGCTTGTCCGTGTCAGCGGCCTTTGAATTCCGGCTTGCGCTTCTCGACGAAGGCCTTCACGCCCTCGCGCGAATCCTCGCTCTTGAAGATGCGGATGAGCGCCTCGCGCTCGATCTTCAGTCCCTCTTCGAGCGGGCGGCCGTAGCCCTGGACCGCGGCGAGCTTGATCTGACCCACGGCGTAGCTCGGGCCTTCGGCGTACGAGCGCGCGCGCTCCACTGCACGCGCCTGAAGCTCCGCGGCAGGCACGAGCTCGTCGACGATGCCAGCGTCTTTCGCTTCCTGTGGTGACAGCGTCGTGCCGCGCAGCATCAGCTCGAGCGCCTTCTGCCGGCCGATGAGGCGCGGCAGCCGCTGCGTGCCGCCGGTGCCCGGGAGCAAGCCGAGGGTCACCTCGGGCAGACCGATCTTGTAGCCGCCCTCCGCGGCGATGCGGAAATCGCAGCAGAGCGCGATCTCGAGACCGCCGCCGAGGCAGTGTCCGTTGATCGCGGCGATGACGACCTTCGGCGTGCTCTCGAACTTGCTCATCGCCTCGTTCGCACAGACGACGAACGCGTTCTGCGTATCGAAGTCGCTCTTCGCGAACACCGAGACGTCCGCGCCCGCGGAGAAGAACTTCTCCGACGCGCTGCGCACCACGATCGCTCTGATGTCAACGTCCTTGCGCGCCTCTTCGATGGCAGCGTCGAGCTCCTCCATGAACGCGCGGTCGTAGGAGTTGGCCGGGGGCCGGTCGAGGACGATGTGTCCAATCGCGTCCTGCTTCTCGAGTCGCACGGCCATCTTCTTGTCCTCCCCGTTGGTGCTGCGCGCATACCTTATAGAGCGAGCGGGTCGTTCGTCCGAGCGAACAGGCGCTCACGCTCCTAGACTCCGTTTTGATCACGGGGAGGTCCTGAGAATGGCCAAGATGCTCATCGGCGGAGAGCTCGTCGATGCCCAGGGTGGGAAGACGATCGAGGTCCGCAATCCCGCCAACGGCGAAGTCGTCGGTCAGATCCCGCGCGGCACGAGCGCCGACGTCGACGCCGCCGTCGAGGCGGCACGCAAGGCGTTCCCGGCCTGGGCGGCGATGCCCGGGAGCAAGCGCGCGAAGCTGATGCATGCGGCCGCGCTCAAGATGCACGAGGTCGTCGACGAGGTGGCCAAGCTGCTCGCGATGGAGCAGGGCAAGCCGCTCGCGCACGCCAAGATCGAGGCGCAGCGCGTGGCCGAGAACCTCGAGTACTTTGCCGGCCTGGCGGACAAGATCCGCGGCGACTACATCCCGCTCGACGATCCGTCGAAGTTCGGCATCACCATGCGCCGGCCGGTCGGCGTCGTCGCGGCGATCACGCCGTGGAACTTCCCGCTCACGCTCTTCGCGAACAAGCTGTGCCCGGCGCTCGCGACGGGCTGCACGATCGTGCTCAAGCCCGCGTCGACGACGCCGCTCGCGACGCAGCGCGCGATCGAGGCGATCAACTCCGCCGGCTTCCCGCCCGGCGTCATCAACACCGTTCACGGGTCCGGCAGTGAGATCGGCGACGCGCTGGTCAGCCACCCCAAGATCAACAAGATCGCGTTCACGGGTCAGACCGCCACGGGCAAGCGGATCATGGAGCTCGCCGCGAAGAACGTGACGCGTGTGACGCTCGAGCTCGGCGGAAGCGACGCGATGATCGTCGCCGACGACGCCGACATCCGGCGGGCCACCGCCGCCGCCGCGATCGGCCGCTTCTTCAACGCGGGACAGGCGTGCCTCGC
>DATEZK010000018.1:0-5021 GCA_035255665.1 Candidatus Limnocylindria bacterium | reverse complement strand
CCCGCCCGACACCGGCGGGCTGAGCGCGACCTCATCGCCATCGGCGAGCGTCTCGTCGGGCGTCACGTACTCGCGGTTCCGCGCGATCACGACCTGTCGTCCTTCGGCGACCAGCGGATGGTCTTTCAGGATGGTCTTGATCGCGTCCTTCACGGTCGCTCCCGGCGGCAGCTCCAGGTCGATCCGACCGACGCCAGCGGCCTCGCGATATGACGCGAATAGGCGCACCAGCACGCGCATTCTCCCGAGTCTATTCAGTGCGAGAATCCACCGGGCATGGACGCTTCCGCCGCCCTGCCGGCCGTCATCCTCACTGTGGTCCTTCTCATCCTGAACGCCTTCTTCGTGGCGGCGGAGTTCGCGATGGTTCGCGTGCGTGGCACGCAGCTCGATCAGCTGGCGGCCGAGGGGAGCGCTCGAGGAAGGCTCGCCGCGCACATCATCGATCACATCGACTCGTACCTGTCCGCCTGCCAGGTCGGCATCACGATGGCGTCACTCGGCCTTGGCTGGATCGGCGAGCCGGGTGTCGCGGCGCTGATCTCACCCCTCTTCGGCTGGCTCATCGAAAGCAACGAGACGCTCTTCCACGTCATCAGCTTCAC
The DNA here is from genome assembly GCA_035255665.1 of Candidatus Limnocylindria bacterium. GTDB lineage: Bacteria > Chloroflexota > Limnocylindria > P2-11E > P2-11E > CF-39. Next base: position 4,416 of record DATEZK010000018.1, on the reverse strand, counting down.
CATCGCCTTCGCCCTGATCACGTATCTGCACATCGTCGTCGGAGAGCAGGCGCCGAAGTATTTCGCGATCCAGCGGGCACTCGTGACATCTCTCTGGCTCGCGTACCCGCTCCACGTCTTCTACCGCGTGGCCTACCCGTTCATCTGGTTCGTGAACACGAGCGCGAACAAGATCCTGAAAGCGATCGGGATCCCGGTCGGCCCGGGCGAGGTCGCGGACGCCCATAGCGACGAAGAGCTGCGCCTGCTGGTCGCGGCGTCGGCTCGCCAGGGCAAGCTCGACGAGAGCGAGCGCGTGATCGTCGGCAACGCCCTCAACTTCGCCGACACCCTCGTGCGGCAGGTGATGGTCCCGCGCACCGAGATCATCGCCGTGCCGGAGGAGCTCGATCTCGCCGGGCTCATCGCCATGGCGCGGCAGCACCGCCTCTCCCGCTTTCCTGTCTACCGGGATGACCTGGACCACATCGTCGGCGTCGTCCACGTGAAGGATCTCGTCGGCGTAGACCGCGGCTCGAAGGCCAAGGCCCACGACGTCATGCGCAAGGTCCCGGCGATCCCGGAGACCCTGCGCCTGGACCAGGCGCTCGCCGAGTTCCGGCGGCAGCACGCGCAGCTGGCGATCGTCATCGACGAGTACGGGGGTACCGCAGGACTGGTGACGCTCGAGGATGTGCTCGAGGAGCTGGTGGGCGAGGTCGGCGACGAGTTCGAAAAGGACGCCGCACCGGCGATCAAGGAGGAGGCTCAGGGCGTTTACGTCGTCAACGGGTTGGTGAGCCTGACCGAGCTGCGTGAGCGGCTGCACCTCGAGCTCACGGACGAGCCCTACGACACCGTGGGCGGCATGGTCTTCGGCAGGCTGGGACGTGTCGCACAGGTCGGCGACGCGGTCGAGGCCGAGGGCTACCGCCTTCAGGTCACCGCCGTTGACGGTCGGCGCGTCTCACAGGTCCGCGTTCAGCGTGCGAAGGCGTCAAAGAAGAGCAATTGAGGGAAACCGTTACCAGTCCGTAACGAGCGGGCCACCGCTTGGCCGTGGCACGTGCGTTGCTTGTAGGTAGCACGTGCTTGAACTACTGACGAACGACAGCGTGATCTTCCTCCTCGGGGCGGTTGGCCTCGCGACGACGGCCGTCTCGATCCTTCGGGACGCCCGCAATCAGCGCGAGCGCATCACCCAGAGCAGCATCCGCGTCGAGCGCTAGCCACTCCCGAGCGCGCTAACCGCTTTCCTGCGCGCTAGCCGCCCCCGAACAGGGAGCGGACGAACCCCGCAAGCGCCTCCCACCGCTGGACCCAGAACTGCTGCGCCCTGGGATCCAGCAGCACGAAGAGGCCGGTGGCCGCGGCCGTGACCAGCCCGGTCATCAGGACGAACGAGATGACGCTCCCGCGCCCCGACAGCCTCTGTTCGCTCACCCGTGGCTGCTCCGGAGGCGCGCGACGAGGTTGTCGAGCCGTGCGCGCGAGATCGTCAGGAATTTCGCCAGGTTCTGACGGTCGCCCTCGGGGATCGTCATCTTGCCGTCGTCGCCGGCAGCACGCGACAGCTCGGCGAGCGCCTCGTTCAGCTTCCGCGTCGCGGTGATGAGCGCGTCGTCGCGCAGCGCGGGGATCGCCGGCTCCGCCTTCGTCCCGCGCGCCTGCGGGTGGAGGATCCGCTCGACGCGGTCGTGGAGCCGGATGAGCGTCAGCTGTCCGGCGAGGACCTGCTTCGCGAGTGAACGGCGACGGCGCTTGTCCTCGAGCTTCATCAGCTCGTACGCCGCCGACAGGGTGTCGTACCGCTTTGAGACCATCTCGCGCACGTCGTCCGGTGCGCTGGCCAGGCGGAGACGGTTCTCGACGTAACCCTTGTCCTTGCCAAGCTTGCCCGCGAGCTGGCGGATCGAATAGCCGAGCTCGCCGGTCATCTTCTGGTAGATGACGGCCTCATCGAGGGGCGAGAGATCCTCGCGCTGCAGGTTCTCGATGAGCGCGATCTCGAGTGCCGTCGCGTCGTCGAAGCGCTCGACGATCGCCGGGATCGTCTCCTTGCCCGCGATCTTCGACGAACGCCAGCGGCGCTCGCCGGCGATGATCTCGTACTGGTCGCCCGACGGCCGGACGAGGATCGGTTGCAGAACGCCGTGCTCCTTGATGGAAGCGGCCAGCTCCTGCAGCGTCTCCTCGTGCCAGGTCATGCGGGGCTGGGACGGATTTGGAACGACCTTCTCGAGCGGCAGCTCGCGCACCGCCGTCGGCGTGCGCGCCGCGAGCAGGCTGATGATGCCGGGCTGTGCTTCGGTCTCCTGCTGGAAGATCCGGCTGCCGGCGTCGCGGAACGATTTCTTGCTGTGTGAGGACGGACTACTTGTGAGCACCGATCACCTCCTTCGCGAGGTCGGCGAAACTCTTCGCCGCGTCGGACCGTGGTTCGTAGACGCCGATCGGGACGCCCGCCGTGGGCGCCTCGCCGATCTTCACCGATTGGCGGATCACTGTGTCGAACACCTGGTGATCGCCGAGCTCGCGTAGCGAGTCGAGCATGTCGCGTCCCAGGATCGTGCGTGAGTCGTAGAACGTCGGCAACAATCCGAGGACTTTCAGCTTCGGATTGAGTCGACCCTGCACGGTCTTGATGATCTTGAGCAGCGCGGCGACACCCTTGAGTGCGTAGTACTGCGTCTGCACCGGGATGATCACGCCGTTCGCCGCAACGAGCGCGTTGAGCGTGAGAAGCCCGAGGGTGGGCGGGCAGTCGATCATGATGTATTGGTACCGCTGCACGATCTCTGGCGTGAGCTTGTCGCGCAGCGCCATCTCTCGTCCGATCGCGTTGAAGAGCTCTACTTCGGCGGATGAGAGCTCGAGCGTCGCCGGTGCGACGTCGAGGTTCTTGGTCTTCGTCGGTCGGATGATCGAGGCGAGCTTGAGGTCTGGATCGATCAGCACGTTGGCGATGTTCTTCTCGACCGTGTTCAGATCGATGCCGAGTCCGACGGTCAGGTTCGCCTGTGGATCGAGATCGAGGCAGAGCACGCGATGCCCGAGCGACGCGAACGCGCCGCCGAGGTTGATCGTGCACGTCGTCTTACCGACGCCACCTTTTTGGTTGGCGACCGCGATGATCGTTCCCACGCGCTTCCTCCCGTCGTTTCCGTCCCCGGTTACGACGCGCACGTGCGGAAGCGGTGCACGTGACTCCCCTCGCGGCGCCCGACTTAGCATAGCCCGAGTTCTGCAAAGACAACGTAGAGACAGCGAAGATTGGTTCGGCGGGGTTGCTCTTTCGCGCCGGAGCACCGGGCCTGTGCGCTTCGCGCCCGCCGAATACCATCGCCGTGATGGACCTGGCGCTCGCGCACTGGGCCCGTCGTCGCCCAGCTGTGCGAGCGAGCTCGCACGCTGGGGCTCCTAGGGCCCGTAGCTCAGAGGTCTAGAGCGGCGGACTCATAATCTGCTGGTCCTTGGTTCGAATCCAAGCGGGCCCACAGGGGGAGAGACGTGGCCACTAGGGCGTCGGCGCCCGAATCATCGCTCAGGCACTGGAGCGCGTGGCTTCCGGTCGCGATCTCCGTCTTCTTGATCGCTCTCGCCCTGCGTCACGTCGCCATCTATGGCCCGGGCATGGGGGCCGACGAGGGCGCGGAGGCGCACCTCTTCCAGCTGCTCATGCCGGTGCAGGCGCTGGTCATCGCGTACTTCGCGTACACATGGCTGCCGAAGTCACCGCGGCTTGCGCTCGCCCTGCTCGCCGCACAACTGGCGGCGGCTTCCGGGGTGATCGCCCTGGTTTTTTGGCTCGAGCATGCGTAGGACACGTCCCAGCCCATAATCGGCGCCAAAGCCTCGGGAGGGTGTTCTGACCGTCTCCATAGCGGACGTCGAGCGCGCCCGCGAGGTCGTCGCCACCCACATCGCCCGAACACCGCTGCTCACAAGCCGCTCGCTCGGCGAGCGCATTGGCGCACGAGCCTTCCTCAAGCCCGAAAACCTTCAGCGGACCGGCTCCTTCAAGCCCCGGGGCGCGGTGAACGCGATCCTCAGCCTCTCCGACGAGCAGCGCGCGAGTGGGATCGTGACGATGAGCGCCGGGAACGCCGCCCAGGCTATCGCGTACGCCGGCCGTGCGGTCGGCGCGAAGGTGACGGTCGCGATGCCGCAGTCGGCGCCGAAGACGAAGGTCGAGGCGACCCGCGGCTACGGCGCCGAGATCGTGTTCGCGCCGGACATGCTGGGTCTGCGCGCTCTCGTGAAGGAGATACAGGAGCGTGACGGCTCGTATTTCCTTCATCCGTACGACGACGACGGAATGATCGCGGGCCATGGAACGTGCGCCCTCGAGGTGCTCGAAGACCTCCCCGACGCCGACCTGTTCGTCGTGGGCGTCGGCGGCGGAGGACTCATCTCCGGGATCGCCGTTGCGGTGGC
>DATEZK010000017.1:0-7309 GCA_035255665.1 Candidatus Limnocylindria bacterium | reverse complement strand
CGATCGAATATCGACGCATTCGCCGGCAACGATCTTCCGGTCGTCGTGAACGCGGCAGGTTGCGGCGCACACCTAAAGGCCTACGGCGATGTGCTCCACGAGGACCGAGCCTGGGCGCAGCGTGGTCGTGCATTCGGTGCGCGCGTGCGCGACGTCACCGAGGTGGCGCGGCCGCGGGCGGGTCGCGTGGCCCGGCCCCTGCGCGTCGTCTATCAGGATGCCTGCCATCTGGCTCATGGCCAGCGCATCCGCGCGCAGCCACGCGCGCTCTTGCGCGCGATCGAGGGCGTCACGCTCGTGGAGATCGCGGACGCCGAGCGCTGCTGCGGTAGCGCCGGGATCTACAACCTGACGCAGCCCGACATCTCGCAGGAATTGCAGCGGCAGAAGGTCGCAGCGATCCTGGCTGCGCAGCCCGATGTGGTGGTGAGCGCGAACCCGGGCTGCATCCTGCAGCTCGTCTCGGGTCTTCGGGCCGTTGGTTCGGGTGTCAAGGTGGTGCACGTCATGCGTTTCCTCGACGATCCGGCCGCATTCGCCTAGCACAAGCGCCCAAAACGGGCCGAACGGGGGGCCGTACGGTCGCTCCGCGCACGAGCCGTTTTCGTGCGAAAATAGACGTACACATGAGTGTTTCTCGATCGACCTACCGTCACCGGCTCAGCTCAGAGGACGTCCGCAAAGCCAGGATCCTGATCACCAAGGATGCGTGGAAGCTCTTTCCCAATCCGGGCGAGCGGGTCGCCCTGCGCATCGGCGCGCGGCGCTTCGATGCTGAGATCAAGTCCGAGAACTGCAGCTGTGTTCCGCCGGAGCACGAGCACTATCACTTGATCTGTCCGGCGCTCAAGGGACAGGCGGGGTTCAAGAGCGGCGCGCTCGTCGTCATCGCGAAGGACTCCGATGGCGGCTACCGCTTCGTGGAGGAGCGGGGCTAGCCTAGACTTTGCCCGTGGCCGGTCCGACCTACATCCTCATCCACGTCTTCGGGACCGTCCGTGACGAGCTCGATCGCGAGGATCCCGGCACGCGCAAACGCACCTACTCGGCCTGGCTGCGCGAATACGTCTCCGAACAGCCGCAGCGCCTGACCGAGATCGCCTGGCTGCTCGATCACTTGAGCGAGAACGGCTGGCGCGTCATCGGGTCGCCCTACGACTGCGACGTCATGCTTGAGCGCGAGATCTCCCGCCAGACCGCCGAAGAAGACCTGCGGCGCGCCGAGGTCTGGGACCGTCTCGTGCGGATCGCGTCGCCTGACGACGACGGCCACGTCATCTGGCGCGAACATCCGGAGGGAAAGCCAGCCGCGCCGCGGCGCCGGCGGAGGGTCCGCCGCCCGCCGACGCGCGAGCAGGGCAGCTAGTGTCGCGTCCCGTCGCTCTATGGCGCCGTCTCGGTCGCGGGCCGGTCTCGCTCCTCGCGGCTGGCTACGCGGGCCCGCCTGCGATCCGCGAGCGTCACGTTCGGGCCCGCTGGGCGCAGATGCTCGTCGCGAGACGCGGCCTCGCGCCCTCGACGTCGCCCTCTCGCGACTGGACGCGGCACTAGCACTGCCGCATCCACTCGGCGACGAGCTCACAGAGCTTCACGTCCATCTCGGCGGCTCGGTCGATCCCGCGGCCATGTGGGGTATCGCGGCGAAGCAGGGGATCCGGCTCCCGACGAAGGACTACTGGGAATTCGTCGACCTCATCACCGTCGGCAAGAACGAGCGGAAGTCGTTCGAGGACTTCCTCGCGCTGTACCGGTGGACCGAGCTGATCCAGTCCAGCCCGCTCGCGGTCGAGGAGTCCGTGTACGAGGTCGTGGGTGGCGCGTACCGCAAGGCCAACATCACTACGCTCGAGCTGCGCTACAACCCGATGAAGCGGAACCGCGGTGGCGAGCAGGACCTCGACCACATCATCATGGCGTCGATCCGCGGTCTCGATCGCGCGCGTCTGGAGTACCCGGTGAAGGCTGGACTCCTCTTCTGCCTCGATCGCACTTTCACGTACGCGCTGAACGAGATCATCGTCGAGAAGGCCATCGCTTACCGGCACCGCGGCATCGTCGGCATCGACATCGCCGGTCCGACGCATCCCGATTTCCAGTACCGGGACTACGCGGCACTGTTCAAGAAGGCGCGCAAGGCGGGCCTCGGTCTCACCGTGCACGCGGGTGAGGACGAGGACTGGCACTCAGTCGACGAGGTCCTGCAGCATCTCGAGCCCGAGCGCATCGGGCACGGCATCCATGCCGCGCAGAACGCGGCGCTTTGCAAGCGGCTCGCGGAGCGTGGCGTGCTGCTGGAGATCTGTCCCAGCTCCAACCTGCACACTCAGGTGGTGAAGGACGCTGAGGAGCTTGGCCGTTACATCGCGACCTTCAAGAAGCACAAGGTGCGCTTCAGCTTCAACACCGACGGCCCCGAGATGCTGCAAACCACGCTGCGCGACGAGCTGCGTTTCGCGGTGCGCAGCGACTGGGTTAGCAAGGCGGAGCTCGCACAGTGTGGCGAGTGGGCACAGCAGGCCTCGTTCGTGCACCGCATGTCAGCGCCATGACTCGCGGACAGGCTGCAGTCCTACGCTTCGTCCTCATCTGCGCCGCATGGTCGGTCGGCCAGACGCTGACGTGGGGCCTCGCGCTGGGGACTATCGGCGTGGTCATCCCGGCCGCCCTCGCACTTGGCGTCCTCGTGCTCACCGAGGATCTCGGTCGCCCGCGCGCCGCGAGTGGCGACCTCAAGTACTGGCGGGGCCGGCGAGTGAACGACGACGAGCGCCGCGGGCGCTGGAACTGACGAGCCGCGCCGTGGAGCATGCGCGCGCCTAGATTCACCTTCGCACCGCTTCGCGAGGCGGACCTCGACCTCGTGCGAACGTGGCTGGAGCGTCCGCACGTCAAGCAGTGGTACGACGACGTCCCGACGGCCGCGTATCCGGAAGACACGATCAGCGAGTACAGGACCGCGATCCGCGGCGAGGACCCCACCGACTTGTACGTGATCGATCTCGACGGGCGTCCCATCGGCGCGCTGCAGAGCTACCGCATCGACGACCATCAGGAGTACGCGGCCCAGGTCGCGCTTGACCGGCCTGCGATCGGGATCGACCTCTTCATCGGAGAGCCTGACTGTGTCGGCAGGGGACACGGACCCGCGCTGATCCGCGCGTTCCTGCGCGACGTCGCGTTCCCGCGTTACGGCGTCGACCTGTGCGTCATCGGACCGACCGTCAGCAATGTGGCGGCGATCCGCGCCTATGAGAAGGCGGGCTTCCGTTTCCTGAAGACATACCTCGAGCCGGACTCACGCGAACAGCAGCACTACCTCATGGAGCTCACGCGCGCTGACTTGGATGCAATGGCGCTGTAGTCAAATCGCGATGCATCGCCGCTGCGGTTCTGGGATGATGCGCAGGTCGCGGAGGTGATGGTCATGGGTCTGCTCGAAGGCAAGCGCGCGCTCATTGTCGGCGTCGGTAATCAGCGGAGCATCGCGTGGGGGATCGCGACGTGCTTCCAGCGCGAGGGCGCTCAACTTGCCTTCACCTACCTCAACGACCGATTCAAGGACAACGTCACCAAGCTCGTGGACACCCTGCCGGGTCACGAGTCGATGCCCGTGCTCCTGTGCGATGCCGCGAAACCGGATGACGTCGCGGCGCTCGTGCAGGAGGTCGATCGACGTTGGGGCGGGCTCGACATCCTCGTGCACTCGATCGCGTTCGCGCCGGTCGATGACCTGAAGGGCCGTTTCCACGAGATCTCGCGCGACGGCGTTCTGATGGCCGTCGAGATCAGCGCGTACACGCTCGTGTCGTTAAGCCGTGCGGTGCTGCCGCTCTTCACGAAAGCGGGTGGCGGCAGCGTGATGACGCTCACGTACAACGCGGTCGAGCGGGTCGTGCCCAGCTACAACTCGATGGCGATCGCCAAAGCCGCGCTCGAGACGTGCGTGCGGTACCTCGCGGTCGACCTCGGACCGTCGAACGTGCGAGTCAACGCGATCTCCGCGGGGCCGCTGAAGACCCTGTCGGCGAGCGCGGTCAAGGGGATCTCGACGGCACGGGACCTCATGGAGGCCAAGGCGCCGCTGCGGCGGAACATCACGCAGGAAGAGGTAGGGAACGTCGCCGTCTTCCTCGCGAGCGAGATGTCGCGCAGCGTCACCGGCGACACGATCTACGCCGACAACGGCGTGAACATCGTCGGGGTCACCGACTAGCGCTCCGGGACTCGCAGATCCGGAAGCAGACCAGCGTCGCGTAGGCCGCGCAACGTCGGGATCTCGGCGCCGATCGTCGTCTCCCCGCCGTGCCCCGGATACACGCGTGTCGTGGCCGGCAGCGACGACGCGATCCGCGAGAGGCTCTCGCCCATCGCCGCCGGATCGCTGCCCGGCAGGTCCGTGCGACCGATGTTGCCCTGGAACAGCAGGTCTCCCGAGAACAGCACGCCTTCGCGTCGCAGATAGAAGCATGTCGATCCCTCGGTATGACCCGGCGTGTGGAGTGCGCTGAGCTCGATGTCGTCGAGATAGGGGAGCTGGCCGTCGTCGAAGAGATCGTCGGCAGTGCAGGGCGGCACATCGATCTGCGTCGGTGGCCGTTTCGGCCCGAGCCGGTACTCGTCGAGACGGTGGATCGCCAATCGCGCCCGCGTCGCCTCCTTCAACGCCGCATTCCCGAAGATGTGGTCGGGGTGCCCGTGCGTGTTGAGGATCTCGACCAGACGCAGACCCTGCTCGCTCACCGCATCGATGACCTGGCGCTCGCCCATCGAAGGATCGATGACGATCGCCTCTTTGCGCGCGTCGACGATCAGGTAGCAGCCGTTGTCGTACGGCGGCACGCGCCAGGCGATGATCCGGACCACGCGCGAAACACTAATCGCGCACCGCGCGTATCGTTTCGCACGATGCGCGACTTCCCAGTCGAAGCGACCGGGCCAGCGCTGGGCGTGACGCAGGGCCGGCCCGCGGTCCTCGGCAAGCGCTGGATGGTGAGCTCGAGCCACTACCTCGCTTCGCAGGCGGGCGCTCGCATGTTCGAGCGGGGCGGCAATGCGATCGACGCCGGCGTCGCCGCGGGCATCGCGCTGAACGTCATCGAGCGGCACCTCACCGACTTCGGCGGGGTCGCGCCGATCATCGTGTTCCGCCCCGGCATGGACGGACCGGAGTCCATCGATGGCTTGGGGCGATGGCCGGCCAACTTCGACCTCGCGGCGTACCGCAGTCGGTTCGGTGATGACATGCCCATCGGCGTTCCGCGATCGGTGACGCCGGCGGCCGCAGACGCGTGGCTGACCGCGCTCGCGCGTCACGGCCGGCTGACGCTCGAAGAGGTGCTCGCGCCGAATATCGAGCTGGCGGAGGGCTTCCCGATCTATCCACGACTGGCGCGTGCGATCGCGATGCTCGAGGAGCGCCTTCGGGCTTGGCCATCGAGCGCGTCAGTGTTCCTTCCGGGTGGCCGCGCACCACGCGCGGGGGAGATGCTGGTGCAGCGCGACCTTGCGGCGCTCTTCCGGCTTCTCGTCGAGACGGAACGTTCGCGCAAGGCGCTCGGGCGCGCCGGCGCGATCATGGCCGCGCGCGATGTCCTGTACACGGGTGCGGTGGCCGAGGCGGTCGAGCGCTCGCAGGCGCAGCACGGCGGCATGCTCACGAAGCAGGACCTCGCCGAGTACCACGTGAGCGTCGGGCCGCCGGTGCACACGACGTATCGAGGCATCGATGTGTACGCCTGCGGGCCGTGGTCGCAGGGCCCGCTCGTTCCGATGACGCTGAATCTTCTCGAGGGATACGACGTCGCTTCACTCGGTCCGGGCTCCGTCGCGTTCCTTCACCGCTACACGGAGGCGTTCAAGCTCGCGGCAGCTGATCGCGAGGGATTCTTCGGCGACCCGGATCAGGTCGACGTTCCGATCCGCGGCCTTCTCGACAAGGCCTACGCCGACGAGCGCCGCGCACTCATACGCGACGATCGCGCCTACCCCGAGCTCCCGCCGCCCGGGGACCCGTGGCGCTACGAGGGACGGTCGGGCCCGCCCGGTTACGTCCCGCGCGCGGCGAGCGGTGTCGGCGCACCGGACACCTCGTACTGCTGCGCGATGGACGCCGACGGGAACGCCTTCTCGGCGACGCCGTCCGATCCCGGCCTCGGGGCCCCACTCGTCGACGGCCTCGGGATCATCGTCAGCACCAGGGGGGCGCAGCTCTGGACGACGCCTGGCCACCCCTCGGCGATCGCGCCACGCAAGCGACCGCGGCTCACACCGAATCCGGCGCTGCTGATGAAGGACGGACGGGCGCTCATGCCGTTCGGGTGCCCGGGTGAGGACGCGCAGTGCCAGGCAATGGTGCAGACGGTCTGCAACGTCGTCGACTTCGAGATGAACCTGCAGGCCGCGATCGAGGCACCGCGCGTCATCTCGCGATCGTTCCCGTGGACCTTCTATCCGCACGCGTACGAGCCCGGGGTGCTCACGGTCGAAGGACGGATCTCGCAAGACGTCCGCGAACGGCTTGCAGCGCTCGGTCATGTGATCCGCGACCTGCCGGACTTCACACCGGCGGCGGCGGGGATGTGCGCGATCCGCCGGCTCGAGCCGGGCACGCTCGAGGGCGGCGCAGATCCGCGGCGCGAGAGCTACGCCATCGGCTGGTGACGAGGCCGCCACGCGTCACCGGCATCGGTGGCGTGTTCTTCAAGGCGCGCGACCGCGCGGTGCTCGGCGAGTGGTACCGGCGTCACCTTGGCATCGATGTACAGGACGGCGGCTTTGCCGTCTTCCGCTGGCGCGACGAGACGGATCCCGAACGCGGCGGTGCGACGGTTTGGTCGCTCTTCCCCGAAGACACGGAGTACTTTGGATCGAAGGACCAGCGCGCGATGATCAACTATCGGGTCGCCGATCTCGACGAGGTGCTCGCCGCGCTGCGGAGCGAAGGCGTGACCGTGGACGAGCGTGTCGAAGAGACCCCTGAGGGCCGCTTCAGCTGGATCGCTGATCCCGAGGGCAACCGCATCGAGCTCTGGCAGCCACCACCGGGCCGTTGACGACCGAGGGCCGGACTGACGTCCGGCCCTCGTGATCCGATCGCTGGTCGTTCGGCCTAACGACTAATCGTCTTCCTCATCCTCGTCGTCCTCGTCGTCGTCGTCCTTGTCTTTCTTGTCTTTGTCGTTGTCCTTCCGACCATCGGTGATGAGCTGGCCGTCGATGTCGATGTTGTCGATGACCGCGAGGCCAACGCCCTGCGTGTCGTTGTTCGCGGTGTCCGTGCCCTCGTCGTAGAGGATCGAGATCGACTCGA
>DATEZK010000016.1:0-2032 GCA_035255665.1 Candidatus Limnocylindria bacterium | reverse complement strand
AGACCGCGTGCAGATGATGAAGGAGCAGGTCCTCATCGCGCGGAAGCTGTGGGCCGGCGAGACGGTCGAGTGGAACAGCGAGCGCTACAAGTTCAACGACGTCGACCTGAAGCCGCAGCCGCTCCATCCCGTGCCGGTCTGGTGGGGCGGCGCGACGCCGGCGGCCGCGCGGCTTGCCGTCGACTTCTGCGAGGGCTGGCTGCCGGGGCGCATCACCTTCCCGACCTACGAGGCGCGCATCAAGAAGATCCGCCAGATGTCCGAGGAGCAGGGGAAGCAGCGCATCCTGACCGGTGCGGTCCCCGTGACCAGCATCGACACGACGACGAAGGCCGCGATCGACCGCATGAACGTCCCCGGCCTCATCAAGAACGCGAACGCTCAGAAGTTCTGGCTGAAGCCGCCGTCAGGCGAGTTCACCAAGATCGAGGAGCTCGACGGCTCGATCCTCGCCGGAACGCCGGAGGACATCGTGCGCGGCGTGCAGCGGTACCAGGAGCTCGGCTGCGACCTCCTGATCTTCGACTTCCGCATGCGCTTCCCGGACTACCTCGAGCAGATCAAGACGCTCGCGCGCGAGGTGCTGCCGAAGGTGTCGGGCGAGCGCGCGGGGGCGAGCGCGCGATGAAGACCACGACCACGACGCAGACGACGCACTACGAGATCCAGAAGAAGCGCCGCGAGTCGCTCCTCGACGAGTGGAAGGGCTATCACAAGAACGTCCTGAAGCGCGGCGACGTCGTGATGCAGGACGTGCCGAGCCGCCGGATCCGCAGCGGCGTGTACGCCGGCTGGGACGGCGATCGTCCGACGAAGAACCTCGACGCGACGATCCACGAGCTCGCGCCACATACGACGACCACGGTCCACCGGCACTCGTGGGACGCGATCGAGTTCATCGAGTCCGGCCGTGGCTGGACCGAGATCGACGGGCAGCGCATCGACTGGCGGCCGTGGGACACGGTGCATCTGCCGAGCTGGGCCTGGCACCGCCATGGGAATGAAACGGACACGAAGGCGGTCTTCCACACCTGGAGCGTCGAGCCGATGCTCGAGCAGTTTGGCGTCGCGCTGCTCGAGGACGGCGGCGACACGCCGGTCGCCGAGCTTCCGAAACGGCCGCGCCAGATCGACGCGAAAGACGGCGCCGACCCGCACGCGCGCCGCAGGCAGCGCCTTGCGAAGCAGTGGGCCGGCACGGAGTCCGCGCGGCTCATCACGCGCTTCGACGACGTGCGCGGGCTCGTGACCAAGCGCGGCGCGCGCAGCCTATTCCTCGTCGACAAATCGATCGGCTATCACACCGCGGGCCTCTCCGCGGTGATGCACGAGCTCGCGCCGGGCCTCTATCAGTCGCGTCATCGTCATGGCGGCGAGGCGTGGCTGTACGTCGTCTCCGGTCGTGGACACAGCGAGGTCGATGGCGTCAGCTATCCGTGGGAAGCGGGCGATCTCATCGTCGTCGACCACTGGTCGTGGCACCAGCACTTCAACGACGACAAGAAGCAGACCGCGCGTCTCATCCGCGTCCACAACTTCGACGCGCTCTACGACATGATGCGCATCCTCCTCGACCCGCTGAACCTCTTCGAGGAGCTGCCCGAGCTGGACGCGCCCGATCTGACCGGCATCGTGTGGCCGGATCACTTCGAGGGACGGCCGGAGTAGTGCGCGCCCCCGCGGGACGCGACTAGGAGATGCCCGCGCTGACGGTCCCGCCTGGAGTCGAAGGGATCGTCGCCATGCACGAGCTCCCCGATCCTGCCTGGGAGAGCCGTTGGACGCGCATCGTCGTGCCGGACGAGGTCAAGGAGCGGCTGCTCAACTTCACGCTGTTCTCGCTCAAGCACCGCAGCCGGATGGACGCCGTGCGCCTCCCGGTCCACGGGCTGATCGTCCTCGCGGGACCGCCGGGGACGGGGAAGACCACGCTGGCCGGCGGTCTGGCCGATCAGGCCGCTCGCGCGCTCGGCGAGACTGTCCTGTTCGCCGAGGTCGACCCGCACGCATTCCCGAGCCAGATGCTCGGCGA
>DATEZK010000015.1:0-4268 GCA_035255665.1 Candidatus Limnocylindria bacterium | reverse complement strand
TTTCTGCATCGGCGGGCGCTCGCGGACGCCCGACGACCCCTTCAGCGGCGAGGTCTATGCGATCTATGTCCGGCCGGAGCATCACGGCCGGGGCGCTGGTCGCGCGCTGCTCGAGGCGGCGGTGACGGAGCTCCAGGTTCGCGGCTTCCTCTCGATGATCATCTGGGTGCTGCGCGAGAACGCGCCGTCGCGGCGCTTCTACGAGCGGATGGGCGGGGTCCATGTCCGTGACGAAGAGCGCGAGCTCGATGGCGTGCGCATCACCGAGTCGGGCTACGGCTGGGAGGACATCTCCAAGTCTTTGGGCGGCTCGTCCGGCAGCGTCCAGCGGATGTAGGGCTTCGCCCACTTCACGTGCAGCTCGTTCGCCTTGTCAGTTGCCGCGGCGAAGATGCGGTCGAACGCGCGCTGGTCTTTCGCGTCGCAGGCCGCGAGCGCCGGACCGATGTGCTCCTCTTCGAACGCCGCGAGATCGCCCGAGTACTTCGGCCGAACGACCGCGAGCTTGCGCTGCAGACCGCGCACCCGGCGCACGAAGTAGGCCGCGAGCTGCCAGTTGCCACCGCGAGCGGCGTATGCGCACTTCCACCAGCACTCGCCGACCGAGGCCATGATCTCGCCGGTCCCGGGCAGGAGCTCGGCGATCTCCGCCAGCGTCAGCTCGCCGCGTGTGGCGCGCGGGTTCTTTGCGTCTTCTGACATGACGGCGATAGTACGGACATGCGTCACGGTCACCACCGGCACCGCCGCAGCTTGCTGCGCGCGATCCGCAACTTCACCGACAGCGAGATCCCGCTGCCGCGCCGGATCGTCGTCGCGTCGCGCAACGCGTGGCTCCGCGTCGTGCTGCGACAGGGCTGTTGTGGCCACGACGGCGAGCCGGGCTGCTGACTCCCCACGCCGACGGAGGGTCCTCCGCCCCGCTAGCATGGCTGCTCCGTGAAAGAGTTCCTCGAGGGCCGCCGTCTGGGCTTCGCGCCGCGCTCGCCACTTTCGTTCGTCGCGATCGGGCTCGGTCTCGGCGTGACGCTCGTCGACTTCATGGCCTGGTTCGGCTGGGGCGCGCGCGATACGAGCACGTTCGTCATCGCCGCGCAGTGGCTCGCCGTGACGACTTTCGTCGTCATCGGTCTCGCCGCGATCACCGCGGTGGTCGAGTACGGTGACGTCGATCCGGAGGATCGCGGTCTCGCGCGCATCGACGAAGCTGCCGCGATCGGCGCGCTCGTCCTCTACGGGATCTCCGCGATCCTGCGCAGCCTCGAGCTCGGCCAGGCCGCGCCCTCACCGGCGCCGTTCCTGCTTGCGATCGCGGGCCTCGTCCTATTGATCGTCGACGCCGGCCTCGCGGCGAATCTGTACAGCGCTCGCGAGTGGGAAGTGCTCGAGGACGAACCCGTCCGCGAGCGTCATCCGCGCCGGCGGGCCGCCCGCTAGCGAGCCGGCTTCCCCCGGAGCTCGAACGCGGCGAGCGCCTTCTGCGGGTCGAGTCGCAGCTCACGACGGAAGGCGAGCTCCCTGGCGAGATCCTCTGCCCGTGTCGCGTCCTCGATGCATATGACCATCAGCTCCCACGTGCTCGACATCGCTTTCACCTCCGTGCCTTCGTGTGAGCACATTGGCGCGCGGCCGCAGCCGCTGCCGTTCTCGGGAGAACTTCGACAATGTCAACCCGGTGACGCTCCGCAACTAAACTCGGGCCGGTGATACATCTCGAGGGCCTCACGAAGCGCTACAAGAAGGCGGACCGCAACGCCGTCGACGGCATCTCGTTCGATGTGCGCGCGGGCGAGTTCTTCGCGCTGCTCGGTCCCAACGGTGCCGGAAAGACGACGACGATCTCGATCCTCACGACGACGCTCGCACCCACTGGCGGCACGGCCACGATCGATGGGCGCGACATCGTGCGCGACGCGAGCGCTGTGCGCCGTATCGTCGGGATCATCTTCCAGCGGCCGAGCCTGGACATGAACCTCACGGCCGAGGAGAACGTGCGCTTTCACGCGATCCTCTACGGCATCTACCCCTACGCGCCGACGTACAAGCTCATGTCGGCGGCGTACCGCGAGCAGGTGCAGAGCCTCGCGGCGCTGCTCGGCATCTCGGAGGACATCCACAAACCGGTGAAGACGTTCTCGGGCGGCATGCGGCGCAAGCTCGAGATCGTGCGCGGCCTCATGCACAAGCCGAAGGTGCTCTTCCTCGACGAGCCGACCGCCGGTCTGGACGTGCCGACCCGGCGCACGCTGTGGGAATACTTGGCGACGATCCGTCGCGAGAGCGGGACGACGGTCTTCCTCACCACGCACTACCTCGAAGAGGCTGAGGAGGCCGACACGATCTGCATCATCGACAAGGGCAAGATCGTCTCGTTCGGCACCCCGCGAGCGATTAAAGCTGACCTCGTGCAGGAGTACATCGTCATCGACAGCGACGACCGCGCGCAACTGCGCGAGGAGCTCACACGCCTGGAGATCCGCTCCGATGGCGATGGTCCTTTCCATATCTACGTGGACTCGCGGCGAGCGCACACCGCGCTCAAGGCGATCGACACGCCGCTCACCATGGTCCGCACGCATTCACCGAGCCTCGAGGATGCGTACCTCGAGATCGTGGGCAAGACGAGTGAGTGAGCTGTCGGCCGCGCTCACGCTGGCGCACCGCGACGTCATCAAGCTGCTTCGCGATCGGGCGCGCATCGTCGCGGACTTCGCCTTCCCGCTCATCTTCATCGGGGTGCTCGGCACGAGCCTGCAGGCCGGTTTCGGCGACGCGACGAACATCAACCTGCTCCACTTCGTGTTCACCGGCGTGCTCGCGCAGACGATCTGGCAGTCAACTGCGATGGGCGTGATCTTCCTGCTCATCGATCGCGAACAAGATTTCAGCCAGGAGATCTTCGTCTCGCCGATCTCGCGCTACACGATCGTGTTCGGCAAGATCCTCGGCGAGTCGCTCGTCGCGTTCCCGCAGTTCCTCGCGATCCTGGTCTTCGGCGTGATCATCGGCGTGCCGTTCACGCTCCAGACGCTCATCGCTCTCGTGCCCACCGCGCTCATCGTGGCGCTCTACGGCGGCGCGTTCGGGCTGCTCGTGCTTTCGCGGCTCGACAACCAGCGGCAAGCCAACCAGATCTTCCCGTTCGTGATGCTCCCGCAGTTCTTCCTGGCGGGCATCTTCAACCCGATCGAGAATCTTCCGTGGTTCCTCGACATCCTCACGAAGATCGCGCCGATGCGGTACGCCGTCGATCTGATGCGCAACGTGTACTACGCCGGCGGCCCCGACGTTCCGCTCCTCGACCTGCCAACGAACCTCGCGATCATCGGCGCGATGTTCCTCGTCTTCATGGTCGTCGGGACGGCCGGGTTTGTCCGCGCCGAGCGGAACCGCTAGCCCGGCTTCGTACACTTTTCCGATGCCGCTTCGGAAGCTCAAGAGGGTCGCGAAGATCGTCGACGCCGCGATGCGCGACGGAGCGCGCGCGCGGTCTCAGTCGACGGACCCCGCCTTCCGCGAGGGCGTGCAGAAGGACCGGCGGGGCGAGCTCTCGAAGTTCAAGACCGTGCAGCACGCGCTGGCCGACCGCGAGCGGATCGAGAAGAGCAAGGCAACGAGGGCGGCGAATTCGACGAAGGCGAAGGCCAAGAAGAAGTAGGACGGTCAGACCGAGGCGTGACGCGCTTCGAGCTAACGAGATACTCGTGGGTGCGCTGGCAGGTTGCTGGAACTCACTCGAGCTGGCATCAACTGAGCGGAAACTCTTTCCTGCACATGTTCGGCTTACGGGCAGAGGTCGTGCTCCGTGTGCGGCGCCTGCAAACCCGCTGCGGTCTCGACGTGTTCGACGTGCACGATCTCGAGATATGGCATGCGAAGGCCAAGCCACCGACTGACACGTGCATGTACTGCACGCGAAGCTTTCTCCTCGACACCCTGCCGCCGCTCGGCACGCCGCCCGTTCCGGGACGTAAGCGTGACGTGCCTTTCATCGTTCGGCCACGGCGAAAGGGCTCGGCGGAGGCGCCCGCAGCTCGCTAGACCGCAGCCCCCGTCAAGAAGAACAACACCCGCGCGCTGATCTCGCCCGCGAGCGCGGAGCCCAGTCCGACGTAGAGCAGACCGGTCGACGACTGCGTGTTCATCCGCGCCGTCCACCATCGCGCACCGCAGCGTGGTCCCCCCGCAATTCGCCGCCGAGATCAGCCTCGACGCGCACCAGAAGGCGGCCGACTACACCTGCGCCAGGACCCGCTTCGCAATGATCG
>DATEZK010000014.1:0-5279 GCA_035255665.1 Candidatus Limnocylindria bacterium | reverse complement strand
CGCGGCCGCATGAGCAGCTGCAGACCCGAATGTGACCCGCAGGCGATGTCGCCGCCGGCGTTGTTCGCATTGCGGTGCTCGATGTCACGCGTGTTCATGACGCTGCGCGCGAGAACGCGCTCGCGGAAGCCTGGGGCGAATCGCTCGAGCTGCGCCTCGATGCGCTCGGTCATGTCCTCGGTCGATCCGTTCGGTACGTGGCAGTACGTCCATAGGGTTTGCTTGCCCGCGGGCGCGCGCGAGGGATCGAAGAGGCTCTGTTGCGCGACCAGGACGAATGGGCGCTCGGGATGCTGGCCGCGCCACACCGCGGCCTCCGATGCCGAGATGTCCTCGAACGAGCCTCCGAGGTGGACCGTGCCGGCGCGGAGGCACTCCGCGGCACGCCACGGGACGGGTCCGTCGAGCGCGTAGTCGATCTTGAACACCCCGGGACCGCGACGAAAGCGACGCAGCGAACGCCGATGACCAGCGGGCAGCCGCTCGGCGGCGATGCTCTCGAGATGCCACGGCGACGTGTCGAACACATAGGCTCGCGCGGTCGGCACATCGGTCATCTCCTGGACCTGATGGCCGGTCGCGATCGTGCCACCCAGCTCGCGCAGGTACGAAGCGAGAGCCTCCGCAATGCGGCGCGAGCCGCCCCGCGGAAGCGGCCAGCCCACCGCGTTCCCGGTGGTGAGGAACATCAGCGCGAACGCCGCCGTGAAGGGACGCTCGAGGGGTAAGAAGGAGTGCGCCGCACAGCCCGCGACCAGCGCGCGGGCCGCATCACCTTTGAATGACGACGCGAGTCCGCGCGCTGAGCGCATCGCGTGAAGCCCGAATCGCGCGAGGAGCAGCGGATGCCGCGGAACGTGCGTCACCGGTCGCAGCACTTCCGAGGCGAGCTGCTCCCACCGCGAGGCGAGCGGCGAGATCAGACCGCGATACGCGGCGCCGTCCGCGCCAAGCCGCGCAGCGGTCGCATCCACAGAGCGCTCGAGGATCACGGCGGTGCCGTCGTCGAGCGGGTGCGCCAGGGGCGCGTCCGGCTGGATCCACTCGAGGCCGTGCTCGTTCAGCGGCAGTCCGTTGAAGAACGGCGACATCAGGGCGAGCGGATGGATCGCGGAGCAGACGTCGTGTACGAAGCCGGGCAGCGTCAGCTCCGCGGAGCGCGCGCCTCCGCCGATCTCGCTGTTCGCCTCGTACACCGCGACCGAATTTCCGGCACGCGCGATCTGAATGGCGGCGGCGAGGCCGTTGGGACCAGCTCCGACGACGACCGCATCAGGCACGCAGCAGGTAGCGGCCGAACCACTCCCCCGCGCGACGCACCGAGTCGATCATGTTCTCGCGCGTGCGGAAGCCGTGTCCTTCGCCCTTGTACACGTAGTACTCGTGCATCTTGCCCGCCGAGCGCAGCGCGGCGACGACCTGCTCCGCCTCGGACAGCGGCACGCGTGGGTCGTTCTCGCCCTGGAGGACGAGCAGCGGCGCCTCGATCTTCGAGACATGCGTCAGCGGCGAGCGGTCGCGATAGCGCTCGGCGTCGTTCTTCGGATCACCGAACTCGCGTACGAGCATCTCGCGCAGGTCGCCTCTGGTCGTGTCGTACATCGTCTTCCACGACACGACACCTACGACGGAAGCGCCGGCCGCGAAGCGGTCCGGGTACATCCCGAGCGCCATGAGCGTCATGTACCCGCCATAGCTCACGCCGTAGATGCCGACGCGCTTCGGGTCTGCGATGCGCTGCTTTCCGAGCCATTCCACGCCTTTCACAACGTCCTCGAGGTCTTTGCCGCCCCAGTCCTGGCGATTCGCCTCCTGGAACTCGCGGCCGTAGCCGGTGGACCCGCGGATGTTCGGTGCTAGGACGACATAGCCGTTGTGCGCGAACCACTGGCTCGCGCGGTCCCACCAGCGGTAATGCTGGCTCGTAGGGCCGCCGTGTACGTGGACGATGGCCGGGGGCGGTCCGTCGCCACGAACTGCCTCCGCGTACGGGATATAGAGGAGCGCGGGGACCTCGCGCCCCATTGCTCCGGGGTACCGAACGTGGATCGGCTCGACGAGAGTCTCCGGATCGATGGTCGCGGGCAGCGAGCGCGTGAGCCGGCGCGGCTCCGTCATGCGCTCGCGCGTGACATAGACGTCCCACGGCTCGCGCGCGCCGGTGAAGAGGTACGCCACGAGATCGCTATCGGGTCCGACCCGAATGGACTGGTGCACGCCAGCCCGATCCGCCACGGCGTGGTCGGCATGCGAGACGACGAACACGCGGCGGACGGACACCTCGGCGTCCTCGTTGTGGAGGTACAGCACCGCGCGGCCGTCGGGCCGCCACGTGGGCTCCCTCTCGTCGAAGATGCTCTTCGTGAGCGGATCGACACGGATAACCTCGTCGCCCTTGAGTGTCGCGACCGCGATCTCGTAGCGCCGCCGCACATTCGTGGTGAACGCGATGCGCGTCCCGTCCCCGGACCAGCGGCCTTCCAGCGACTCGCCGTCCACGTCGCGCGTTTCGAGCTTCGTTGGCGCGCCACCTTCGATCGAGATCACGAACAGGTCGCTGTTGGTGCGCACTGTCTCGCGCCGTGAGGAGAAGAGGAGCCGCTTTCCGTCCGGCGACCAGCGCGGCAGCGCGTCGTCGAACTGACCTTCGGTGAGCGCACGCTTCTTGCCGGTGGCGACGTCGATCACGTACACGGCGAAGCCCTTGCCACCGACATTCGCGACGTAGGCGATTTGCGAGCCGTCTGGTGACCACGCGAGCTCGCGATGCATCACGTCCGGCTCGTTCGTCAGGTTGCGCTCCGTCTCGCCGTCGCGGTCGACCAGCCAGATGTCGAAGCGCTCGTTCCCGCCGGTGTCCCGGAGGAACGCCAGCTGCTTCGCGTCGGGCGACCAGCGCGGCGACACGGACCGTTCCTTTGCATCGGTGAGCTGGAAGAGCCGCTCGCGCTCGATCGGCGCGGCGTAGATCTCGAAGGTCCCGCTCTTGTTCCACGAGAACGCGACCTCGGCGCCATCGGGCGAGAGATCGATCCCGCCCCACACGTAGTCGACGTAGGGCGAGCCGACCAGGTCCTCGATCGGGACGCGACGGAAGCGCTCGCCCAGCGAGCGCGGCTTGAATCCCGCGGCGGCCGGAACGATGTCGGTGGGCGCGTTCGCACGAGTCGTCGCCGGGCGCTCGGTGGAGGTGGCTCGCCAGTCCTCGGCGAAGGGTTTTGGCCGTGGCTTCTGCTCGCGCGACACGGGTGGAGCGGGCGCGCCGGGCGGAGCGGAAGGAGCGGACGGAGCACCCGCGCCGTCTCCCGCGATCGCTGCCGCGGCGGCGACTGGACGCTTCGCGGTCTCTTGGATCTCACGCGTCGCGCTCGCCACCACCAGCGTTTCAGGGCCCATCGCGGCCGCGCGTACGGCGGTGTCCTCCGTCGGCACGATGACGTCGTGGTGGTACATCTTGTCCTCGAGCCGCCCCTTGTACGCGCGGTCCCACGGCGGCGGCAGGAGGATGCCGAACTGCTTGCGCGGCCTTGGAAGCTCGCGCTGCAGCTGCATCAGCGCGTCCCGGCCGGCGTTCCATATCGGCGCGCGCTTGGACGACAGCACCGAGGAGAAGGCGAGCGGGATCAGCTGCTTTGCGCCCTCACTGGAAAGATCGAGATCGCCGCTGAACAGAACGCCGCCGGACTTGCGCACGAGAACGACCGTCGCACCCTGTCCCTCGCCGCGCACACGGACGACGCGCGTGTCGGGTCGCACCAGGTCATCGGGCTTGAGCACGAGGTCTGCGCCCCCCTCGACCGCGGCGGCATCGTCCTCGTGCACCGCGATCTGGACGCCGAGCGTCTCGCGATAGCGGTGCGCCTCCGCGGCACGCGCGGCGTTCGTCGCGAGGAGGAGAGAGGCACGACCCGCGCCGAGGATCAGCCGGAGGGCGCGCTCGCTGAAGGGCGGGATGTCGATGAGGAGGTTGCCGCGCGCCGCGTCGAAGACGATGTACTGGCGCTCGTCATCGAGTGGCGTGTAAAGCTCGAAGATCCACGAACGAAGCTGCTGAATGTCCATGAAAAGCCGGGCTATCGTACTAGTTCAGGCAGTACGAGCATTCCGTCGACGCGGACCAGACCGCGTGTCGATTCAAGGCGCAGCGTCGTGCGCTCGGTCTGCGCATCGTCCCAGTCGAAGAGGCGCCGCACCTGCTTCGCGGTGACCCCGCCTGCGAGCTCGAGCAGTCGCCGCAGCAGCGCCGTCATCGCGTCGGTCGACGAGATCCGTTCCGCGCTCTTCACGATCTCGGGATAGCGGCGGACGAACAGGTCGTAGGTGTAGTTGTAGTCGACGCGACCCTCACCCACGGCCTTCACGCGCGCGACATACATGAGGCGCTGCAGCTCCTCCACCGCCTTCGCGTAGTCGGACTTCCCCTCCTGTGAGGCGATGCCGAGGTCCGTGCGCATGCGCTTGGTCTGTGTCTCGCCGCGCTGCGCGAGGTAGTCGATGACGCGGCGCGCGATGTCCGAGAGCCGGCCGGCGCGAACGTCCTCCAGGTGGTCGTCGTCCTCCCCGGCGCGCCCGAACGTCGCGTAGAAGGTGGGCAGCATCTTCATCGAGACGAAGGTGGGCTTGCGGATCAGGAGCTTCCCGTAATACAGGCGCTTTTCCTCGGGGAGGTCGTCCTTCCAGTCCCACATCCAACCCCATTTGCGATCCTCGCTGGTCGTCGACAGGTGGTCGAAGCAGGCCGGGATGGGCGCGTCGCCAGTGCGCAGGGTGAACGCGAAGCAGAACCCGAAAGCGTCGACCATCGTGACGAGCCCTTCGGCGTTCCGCACGCGGTGCGCGCGGTTCACCTTCGCGCGGTGCGCTTCGAGCGCGTCGTCGAGCTGCGAGTCCTTGCGGCGGGGCGATTGACGGAGCGCGCGTGTCACGGCCATCGGTCCTCATACTGTGCGGCAATGACGCTGAGGGTGGGGATAGTCGGGACCGGGTTCGGCGCGCGCGTGCAGGTCCCGGGCTTCCGCGCCGCGGGTTACGAAGTAACGGCGATCTGCTCGGCGGATCCAGCGCGCGCTCGCGCGGCGGCTGAGCAGGCTCACATCCCGGCAGCGATCGACACGGTCGATCAACTCGTCGAGCGCAATGACGTCGACGTCGTCTGTGTGGCATCGCCGCCGACGCTCCACCGCGAACACACGCTCAAGGCGCTCGCCGCGGGCAAGCACGTCATCTGCGAGAAGTGAAATTCTGGGATGCGATGCTCGTCGCGCTGGACGCCGCGCCCG
>DATEZK010000013.1:0-3308 GCA_035255665.1 Candidatus Limnocylindria bacterium | reverse complement strand
AAGGTCCGGTGCGGGGTCGCTTTGAGGCTTGGTGCCAGCGGCGTCGACCATAGGAACTGATCCGGCGGCGACCGGGTCCGAAGCCACGCAGTAACGACCGCCGCCTAGGACCTGGGCGCGGTCGGCCGACGCGAGGGAGGCGCCGAGCAGGGTGACCGCATCGGCCGCGTCACGTGGTGACTCCGCGACGCCGATGCTGCAGTGCACGGTCCGCGCGTGACCGACGACGTCGAACGGCTCGGCGAGCACGAGGAGCAGCCGGACCGCGACCACCGCGGCGTCGTTGCTCGTGGTGAGTGCCGTGAGCACGACGAGAAATGAATCGTCGGCCAAACGCGCCGGTACATCGCTCGCCCGCACGAACGCGGTGATGCGCTTGGCGAACTGGCGGATCACTTCGTCGGCCGCGGCGTGGCCATCGGCGCCCTCGCGCAGCTGTCGGAACCGGTCGAGCTTGAGACTCAGGAGGCCCACAGAACGCTTGTCGCGTTTCGCCATGGCGATGGCCTGCTCGATATGCAGCATCGCGACCTCGCGACCCGGTAGGTTCGTCGCGCTATCGATAAGGCCGAGCGCGCGCAGCTGATCGCGGGTGTCCTTGAGGCGCACGTGCGATGTCGCATCGGTGAAGATCACGACGACGAAGGGTCTTCCGTCGGCATCGAGCGCCGACTGGCGGATCTCCACCCACTTGCCATCGCGGATCTCGAGGAGGGCCTGGGGGATCTGCAACAGCTTCGCGATATTCCGTTCGGCGATGGCCTGGGAGGACCATCCGGTGATCGCCCCCGCGGCGGCGTTCCAGAAGACCAGCTCACCGACCGGACCGACGATCGCGACCCCGTCGCGCGTTTCATTCGCGAGCAGCGATGCGAGACCCAGGGCCTCACCGCGCAGAGCGGACGGGATCGTTCCTCGATCGGAGGACCGCTCGCTCATGACCGGTAGCAATGGGCGGCCAGAGGGGGCGCGGTCGACATCGTCTTCACTTCGAACCCCCAAGCTGCGTACTGAGAGCATGGCCCCAGCGCGAGCAAACGCCATGACGGATCGGTCATCCCTGCCATCATCCGCGCGTGAGCACCCGCCGGCGGATCCTCGTGGTCGACGACGACGCTCGTCTGGCGGCGTCCATCCGGCGCGCGCTCGCGTACGAGGGCTACTCCGTGGATGTCGCGGCTGACGGATCGGGCGCGCTCGTCGAAGCGCGCGACAGACCACCCGACCTGGTCGTCCTCGACGTCATGCTTCCGGGCATCGATGGCATCGAGGTGTGCCGGCGTCTGCGCGCCGGCTCGGACGTCCCGATCCTGATGCTGACCGCCCGCGACGCGATCTCCGACCGCGTCGCCGGCTTGGACGCCGGTGCGGACGACTATCTCGTCAAGCCCTTCGAATACGACGAGCTCCTCGCGCGGGTGCGCGCGCTGCTGCGCCGGCGCGAGCCGAGCGGCCGCGAGCTCCTGCGCTGCGCGGACCTGGTCATGGATGTCTCCGCGCACGAGGTCCGGCGCGGCGATCGCGTCGTCGAGCTCACCGCGCTGCAGTTCAACGTGCTCGAGCACTTTCTTCGTCACGCGCGTCAGGTCCTCGAACGCGAGCAGCTCCTCGAGTCGGTCTGGGGCGTCGAAAGCGACGCGATCTCGAACGTCGTTGACGTGACGATCGCGGACCTCCGTGCTCGACTGGAGGCGGAGCGCGAGCCTCGCCTGCTTCACACGGTCCGAGGCGTCGGCTACGTGCTCAAGGAGCCGTAGATGTCCGTGCGAAGAAGGCTCGCGCTCTACGGCACCGGCGTCGCCGCGGCCGCGATGTTCCTGTTCATCCTGCTGTTCTCTGGTCTTGGTGCGAACGGTGCCCGCGAGGATCAGGACCGAACGCTGACGGCGATGGCCGACGCCGCGGCGAGCGCTCTGCAGCGCGGCGACGCCGCGCCGACCGGGGACCGGCCGCTGGTCGTCGTGGATCTCGGGGCGAGCACAGAGCCGTTCCTGCAGCTCCTGTCCGCGGACGGCACGGTGCGGTACGCGTCGGGTCTCATCGCCGGCGTGCCGCCTCGCATCCCCGCCGCGGTGGTGGTCGAGGCGAACGAGCAGGGACGATCGATCGCCACCATCGCCGCCGCGGGCCTCGCCCCGCGGGGCAACGCCGAGCCGCCGGCCCTGCGGGTAGTCGCGCGGAAGTGGGCGAGCGCATCCGCCGCCGGGGTCGTCGTGGCCGGGCAGTCCACAGCGGTCGTCGACAACCAGGTCGCCGGCATTCGCGCGTTCCTGCTGATCTCCGCGATCGTGACGCTCATCGTCGTCGCGATCGTGTCGTGGCTCGTGGCCGGGCGAGCCGTCCGGCCGCTCGTCACGCTGGCCGAGACGACCGCGGCGATCGGAACGACCGGCGATCTCTCGAAGCGCATCGCGCTGAGCCAGAGCCGCGACGAGGTCGGGCGCCTCTCGACGAGCTTCAACGCGATGCTCGAGCGGCTGCAGGCCGCGCAGGCCGAGCTTGCCGCCGCGCTCGCCGCGCAACAGCGATTCGTCGCGGACGCCTCGCACGAGCTTCGGACGCCGCTGTCGACGATACGAACGAACGCGGAGTTCCTCCGCGAGCGACCGGATGCGACGGCGGCCGACCGCGCCGATGCGATCGCCGACGTGGTGAGCGAGGCGGAGCGCATGAGCCGGCTCGTCGATGGTCTCCTGGTGCTCGCGCGCGCCGACGCCGGAGTCGCCGTCGAGCGTCGACCGGTGGACCTGCGAGCGGTGGCCACCGAGGAAGCGCGACGCGCTCGCGCACCGGGACGGCCGCGTGACGAAACGCAGGACGCGCAGGTGAACGCGCAGGGATCGGCGTTGGTCTTGGGCGATCCCGAGTCCCTCGGGCGCGCTGTTCGCATCCTTCTCGACAACGCGTTCCGACACGGCAGACCGCCGGTCGTCGTAAACATCGATAAGAAGGACAAGCGCATCCACCTCGAGGTTCGCGACGCCGGACCCGGCTTGCCACCGGGAAGCGAGGAGCGGATCTTCGAGCGCTTCTACCGAGCCGATCCCGCGCGCAGCGGGGAGGGGACAGGTCTCGGCCTATCCATCGCTCGGGCGATCATCGAAGCGCACGGCGGAACCATCCGGGCGACCACGCAGGACGGCGCCGTGGTAACGATCGAGCTGCCGGCGCTCTAGAGCCGCGTCGCGCTCAGCTAGACGACGCCTGCCAGAAGGCGAGCCAGTTGCCCTCGTTGTCCTCGACGGTGAACTCCGACTGCCCCCATGGCCGCTCCGCAAGTGGATCGACAATCCGCGCTCCGGCCGCCT
>DATEZK010000012.1:0-2019 GCA_035255665.1 Candidatus Limnocylindria bacterium | reverse complement strand
GTCAGGAGGCTCGCGTCAGGTCAGCTCGTGCGCGATAACGTCCCGAACCGGTACGGCAGTACTAGCGCCGGCCGAGTGCCTTCTCCGCCTTGCGCGCGTCCTTCACACCGAACGCGATCGTGACGTTGCCCTTGCCCGGTGCGAGCACGTACTCAGAGGCGATGTTCACCTTCGCCTTGGCGAGCTTAGAGCTCACGCGCGCGAGCGCACCCGGCTTGTCCGCGAGGCGCACTTCGATCGCCTTGCGCTCCGTCGCGCGGAGGCCGGCCTTCTTGAGCGCGCGGCGCGCCTTCGCCGTGTCCTTGTCCTTGACCACGAATCCGACGGTGCCCTTGCCACCGCTGGTCGATGCGGCGGTGCCCCAGAGATTCACACCACCATCCGCGAGCGCCTGCGCCGCGGCCGCGAGAGATCCCGGTCGGTCCCTGAGCTTCACGATGAATTCAGTCGCCATATACGTCCTCCCCTTTTTCGGCTTTGATGATTCTGGAACTTGCGTCAACCCACTGGGCTCAATAGTGTGCGCCGCGGTGTCCGACGGCGGACGGCTGGGGGAAGCGAGGGAGCTCGGGGACGAGCCCTCGCATGCGCGACGCCAAGCACTCGGTCAGATCCTCCGTCCTCGCGCCCAGGCGATCCAGGACGACACGCTGGGTCACGCGTACCGCGCGACCAACTTCCTGGGCTTTGGCGCGGTCGGGGCCAAGCGCTGGGCATCGATCAGCAGCCGCGGCGTGCCGAAGTTCCTCGACGCCCTTGAGGCCGATGACGCCGATCGGACTCGGCTGCTGGACGAGGCCGGCACCTTCATCGCCGACCTCCGTGCGGCCGGATTCCAGCGCTTCGCGGTCAAGCCTTTGGTGAGCCTCGGCTTCCGGCTTGCGCTGCGCGATGTGCGGGCTCACGCCGAGGCTGAGGGCTTCGACCCGGAAGACCTCGAGGACGAGCTGCGGGTGTTCCAGCGCGCCTTCGAGGCGCGGATCCTCTACCGGAGCTAGCGCGCCTTCGCGATCGCCGCGCGAATCTCGTCCTGGTCCGTGATCGCCCCCCGCTCGATGTGGCGGACGACACCCTGCGCATCGATGAAGTAGGTCATCGGGAGCCCAAGGAATCCGTAGCGGTAGGTCGTCTTACCGTCGAGGTCGAGGAGCGGATCGAGGTAGTCGAGCCGAAGCTGATCGAAGAACGAGCGCGCTCGCGCACCGTCCTCGCGCATGTCGATCGCGAGGAAGACCGCGTCGCTGTCGCGGGCGACACTGTTGAGCGCGGGCATCTCGGTGCGGCAATCCTTGCACCACGTTGCCCAGAAGTTGATGACCACGACCTTGCCGCGCAGGCCGGCGAGGGTGCGGGTCGATCCGTCGGGGGCGTTCCATTCGAAGTCAGGAGCGAGCGAGCCGACGCGACCCGCCATGTTCGGCCCGTCGATCTGCCGGCGGATAACGCCCACGGAAGTTGGCCCGGTCGGGAGCTGTTCTGTGGCGAGCGATGGCCAAAGCAGCGCCGCGAGCGACGCCAGCGCGATCGCGCCGACGACCAGCGCGGTGACTACGCGAGGCATCCGCGGGCGGTAGTCCTCCAGGATCTCGGTCACGTTACGTAGCGTACGGCGCACACGGCGTCCGCAGCGCGTTTTGCGTGAGAGACTGCCGACGATGCACGCGGGTAATCCCTATATCGACCTGCTCCGCCGCTACGTCGCGCCGCAGTGGCGTCGCACCGCCCTGCTTGGCGTCCTGATCCTCGGGAGCATCGGTCTCCAGCTCGTCGGCCCGCAGCTGCTGCGGACGTTCATCGACGACGCGATCGGCGGCGCCCCGATCGAGACGCTCGCGACGCTCGCGCTGGCGTTCGTCGGCGTCGCGGTCGTTACGCACGTGTTCATCGCATGGTCGACATACGTCGGCGAGGACCTCGGCTGGTCCGCGACGAACGCGCTACGTGCGGATCTGGCGCTCCACCTGCTGCGCCTGGATCTGACGTTCCACAAGGCGCGCACCGGCGGCGAGCTCATCGAGC
>DATEZK010000011.1:0-2558 GCA_035255665.1 Candidatus Limnocylindria bacterium | reverse complement strand
CCACGTACTTCGGCTTGGCCTCCAGCTTGGCCGCCCACTCGCGTAGCGCCGGCGGCGCCTCCACGTCGCCGCGGGCGACCGCCGGCCAGTAGCTCTCCATCATCTCGTAGGTGACGCGGCCCCACAGCATCGCCCCGCCCTCGTCCATGAGGCGGGTGAAGAAGGCGTGTGTCTCGTCGCCGGCGATTCCCTCCTGGTGGTCGACGCAGCCGTCCAGCGTGACGCTGATGCTGAAGGTCAAGAGTCCCATGCGGCGACTCTAAGCCACACAATTCCTGAGCTCTTGCGCGCTGTGCGGTGCGCGGCACGCCTCTCGCTCGCTGCTGGCTACGCCGGCCCGCCAATCACTAGTCGCGCTCTGTTCGGGCCGGCTGGGCGCAGACGCTCGCTCGAGTCGCGCCGCGCGCCCCCACAGCGCGCGACGCGCCCCTGCAGCGCGCTAGCTTGAGGGAACGTCCCAGTCGATTGGAAGGATGTGGATCCAGGTCTGCCCTGGGGACAGGTAGATCTTCTGGTTGTAGAAGTTCGTGAACACGAACGCGTCGTTATTCGTGGCGCGCGACCAGGTCCCGTCTTGACGACGGCCGTCGCGGAAGACGCTCGCCTTGCCGGTGCCGGTGAGGCGCATGTCGAGGCTTGCCGCGCCGCCCGCGTCATCGCGGACGTCGGTCGCCCAGATGTCGGTGTTGATGATCACGATGTTGCGCGCGGCGATCTCCTGGCCATTCATCCCATCGACCTCGCGCCGGTAGTTCAAGGCGTTGCTCGCGCTCTGGAGGCGCGCATATGTGTGCGACGCGGCGTCGTACTCGTAGCGAACGCGAGCGTCGAGCCGGTACGGAATGATCATCCGGTCCGCCCGTATGCTCCCGGCGAATCCGCCGGCCGTCTCAGCGTGTTGCGCGGATAGAAGGAAGTCCCAGCGCGGGACGACCACGGGGTTGCCGCCGCCGACCTCGTTCGTCGCGTCCCGCAGGCGCTGCGAGGAGGTGAAGAGGTTGTGCGGGATCACCCTGCCGTCGACGTTCGTGCGGTAAAAGGCGTTGCCTTGCCCGAGCTGCCCCGAGACGCCCACGTAGTGCCCGGCCTCGATGTCCTCGCGCACCAGGCGCTCCATGAGCTGCGATGCGCCGGAGAAGATGAGCGAGCCGCGCACCATCGGCGTCGTGTAGCGGTCGGAGAACCGCACGCTGCGGACCGCGCCGATGGTGTCTGGATCCTGCGAGTGGAAGTACGCCGCGAGACGGGTGATGAAGCCCTCGACAAGGAGCTCCATGACCATGTCCGCCTGGCTGATGCCGTAGTGCGGTCTCGCGTTCGGCGCGTTGTCGATCTTCACCGCGAGGGGCCTGCGCGTCACGCTGGGACCGCCTGCGGTGATGGGCATCCCGTTCAGCGGCCAGCACCGAACGCAACCGACGAGCTTCTGCACTTCACCCGGCGGCGTGATCCAGGTGTCCGGCCTGTAGGCGAACGTCACAGTGCCCGTGTTGTCGAGCGCGCCAACGTGCGTCGTTCCGTCGTCGAATGCGGAAACGGTCGCGGCGTCGGCCTTGCCGTCCTTGTTCCAGTCGCCGGCGACAAAGCTGGTCTCGCTCCACGACAGCACGGACGGCTCGATCGGCGCGATGCCGCTCGCGTCGCGCAGCACGAAGCGCGCGTTGGCCGGCATCAGCTGCAGGCGCGTCTTGCCGTCGGCGCTCCCGTACAGCGCGAGGATGTCGGTCATCTTGTCGCCGTCGACGTCGCCAGCCGCGAGCTTTGCGCGGGTCAGATCGAAGGTGCCGGTTGGCGATGTCCACATCTCCGCGAATCCGCCGACCGGCGGATTGGCCTGCGGTGCGGGGTCGAAGATCTGGACCCTGATCTGATGGTTCGGGTGCTGGTAGACCATCGCGATCTGCTCGACGCCCTCGGCGCGCGTGAAGTGACCGGTCAGGAAACGCGCCTTCGCCGGGTCGATCTGTCCCGGTGCGGAGGCGTAGGCGGGCCCGTCCCCGGCGTAGAAGAGCCCGGACCCGGTGGCGATGAGGTAGAGGAAGACGAGCTGCGAATTGCCGAGTAGATAGGGGATGAGGAGCCCGGTCTTCGGCGTCGCGTCCCAGACGCCGGCGAGCGGCGCATGCGCCTTGTTCCAGTCGAACATCGCGTGCCGCCACCACCCACCGTTGCCCGTGTAGGTGAGGCTCGTGCCGGTGGAGAGCCACACGAGGAGGCGGACCGAGAGGTTGCCGTCGTTGTAGAGGACGGCGATGTCGGTCTTCTGGTCGCCGTTCAGATCGACGGCGACCGGCTTCATGGCCGAAACGTCGAACTGATTCGCGCCGGCGAGGAACCACTGCGCGTGTGTGAACTTCCCGTCCGCCTCGCGATCCAGCACGACGATGCGCAGGCCGAAGTCGTCGTTCGGGTCGTAAATGGAAGCGAGCTGCTGCGCGCCGTTACCTCGGAAGTCGCCGACGAGGGTGAAGCCGTTGGCCAGCGTCTGCGCCGCGGCCCGCCCGCTCCCCGGCTGGAATGCCGGAATGACCGTGGTGAAGCACAGCACCAGCGTGAGA
>DATEZK010000010.1:0-14186 GCA_035255665.1 Candidatus Limnocylindria bacterium | reverse complement strand
CGGTCGATGAAGTTCCAGATGCCGTACGAGGCCAGGCGGCCGACCCAGAACGTCGTCGCGACGTCCTTGGACGTGAAGGCCTTCCCGTCGTCCCACTTCAGACCGGACCTGAGCTTGACCTCGAAGTTGTCGCCGGTCTGCTTTCCTGATTCGGCGAGCCAGTAGTCCCACTTGTTCTCGGCCCAGCGATACACGCCAAGCGCCGGCATGAACGTGTCGACGTAGATGCTGCCGCCGAGGATCGCGTTCGTCGCGTAGTAGTTCCAGTGGCCCTGCGGCTGGAGCACGAACGGCCATCCGCCGTGGAACTCGCCGCCCTTGACCGCCGTGCCACCCGTGGTGCCGCCGGTGGTCCCGGTCGTACCCGGTGCGCATGCCGCCGCGACGAGACCCAGGCTGGTGAGGGTCGCGTCACGGAGCAAGCGCCGCCGTGTCGGGGTATATGTCGTCTTTTGTTCGGTCATTCAGTTCCCTCCCGAGTGCGAATCTGACTGGTTGTAATCCTTCGCGGTGGCTTTGTCGACTGAGGTACGGGCTTGCGAGCGTGGCGGCGGCGGCAGCGATGATCGCGCGAGCACGGTCACGACCCCGACGAACAAGAACCCGACGACGGCAGCGAGCACGGTGGCGACGAATTCGGCCGAGGAGCGCTCCTGAAAAGGAAGTATCAGCAAAGAGAGCGCGAGGATCAGAAATCCGACCCGGAACGCGCTCTGAAGAAGGACCGGGTCCATCAGGCCGGGACCGCGTCCCGCTGTCCGGTGCGCTCGCGGACCGCCACGTGGCAGGCGACCTCACGCTCGCCCGGTATCGGAAGCAGTTCGGGGATCTTCACGTCGCAGAGACCGGCCTCCGCGAGAGGGCAGCGCGGGTGGAAAGTGCAGCCGGGCGGGAGCCTGAGCAGGCTGGGGATCTCGGCGCTGCGCAGCTCGATGCGCAGCTTGGACCGTGTGATGTCCGGATCGGCTTCTGGGATCGCCGCGATGAGCGCCGCGGAGTACGGGTGTGCCGGATCGGTGACGAGAGACTCCGTGTCGGCGAGCTCGACCATGCGCCCCAGATACATCACGCCGATGCGACCGAGACGCGCGAAGTAGCGCGCCACCGCCAGGTCGTGCGTGATGAGGACGATCGTGACGCCGAACTCCTTGGCGAGCGCGAGCAGTAGGTTGAGCAGGCTGATCCGGATGGAGACGTCGACCATCGAAACGGCCTCGTCGGCGACGATGACCTTCGGATCGACGGTGAGCGCGCGCGCGATCGCCACGCGCTGACGCTGACCGCCGGAGAGCTGATGCGGATACTTCGCGATGAAGTTCTCCGGTGGCGAGAGGTCGACGCGCGTGAGCAGCTCGTTCACCGCCGCGAGCGCCTGCCGCGTGGAATGCGCCTTCTTGTGCCGGAACAGCGGAGCCGAGAGCGTTTGGAACACCGTCCGCGTCGGGTTCAGCGATGAGTACGGGTCCTGGTGCACGAGCTGGACGGCGCGGCGAAAACGCGCGAGGTCGGCGCCCTTCGTCAGCCAGACGTCCTTGCCTTCGTAGAGAAGGCGACCCCCGCTCGGACGGAGGAGCCCCGTCAGGAGCCGGCCGGTCGTGGTCTTGCCACAGCCGCTCTCACCGACGAGGCACATTGCCTCGCCCTGACCGAGCGCGAGCGAGACCGAGTCGACCGCCGTGATCGTGCCCGCGGGCGTCGCGAAGGTCCGGCTCACGTGGTCGAGCTCGATCAGCGCGGTCACGCGAGCTTCTCCGCGACCGGGACTTCCGCGTCCGAGCCGAGCACCTCTGCCACGTGCTCCCAGCGGATGCACGCGGCGCGATGCCGTGGCGTGTCGACGGGGACGAGCGGCGGGTCCGCCGCGCGACAGGCCTCGATGGCGTACGGGCAGCGCGGCGCGTACGAGCATCCCACCGGAAGACGTATGAGATCGGGCGGCGAGCCCGGGATGGACGCGACGCTGCCGAGCGCTCCGGAGACACGCGGCACGGCGCGCAGCAGGCCGACCGAGTACGGGTGACGAGGCCGGTAGAACATGTCGTTGACGTTCGCCTCTTCCACCACGCGACCGGCGTACATCGTGATCATGCGATCGGCCAGCTCGGCAGCGATCGAGAGATCGTGCGAGATGAAGATCATCGAGAAGCCGAGCTTCTCGCGAAGCTGCCGCAGAAGGTCGATGATCGAGCGCTGCGTGAGGATGTCGAGCGCGGTCGTCGGCTCGTCGAGGATGATCAGCTGCGGCTCGAGCATCAGCGCGAGCGCGATGAGAACGCGCTGTTTCATCCCGCCGGAGAGCTCGTGGGGGAACGCCGGAAGCACGCGCTGGGCGTCGAGGTGCACGAGGTCGAGCAGCTCGTCGGCGCGGTCGCGGACCTTGCGGCGATCCTTCATCCCGTGCGCGCGCGCCGTGTCGAGGAACTGCTCCCAGATCGTGATGACCGGATTGAAGGAGTTGAGGGCAGCCTGGAAGACCATCGCGGCCTCCGCCCAGCGGTACTCGCGCAGATCGTCATCGTCCAGAGTGCGGACGTCGGTGGTCAGCCCGTTCTTCGTGTAGAGGATCTGGCCGCTCGTCACCTTCGCGCCGCGCGGCGAGAGTCGGATCAGTCCGACCGCGAGCGTCGTCTTTCCGGAGCCGCTCTCGCCGATGATGGCAAGCGTCTCGCTCTTCTCGAGGTCGAACGAGACGTCGCGCACCGCATGCACCGGACCTCGGCGCGTGATGTAGTCGATCGAGAGATCGCGGACCGAGAGGACGGGCACGGCAGTTAGGCGGAGCCGCGCAGCCGCGGGTTGAAGATGTCCTCGAGCGCCGAGGCGAACGACACGAGTGAAAGCTGCACCAGTGAGATCGCGAGGATCGGGCTGAGGATGTACCAGATGCTGTCACGGAAGAAGAGCGCGCCCTGCCCCTGCGCGAAGTACAGCATGATGCCCCAGTTCGATCCCGAGACCGGCACCAGGCCGAGGATCACGATGAAGACCTGCGCGTACATGGCCTCGGTCATAGCGAAGATGAAGTGGATCGCGATGTAGCTGCGCATCGTTGGCAGGATCTCGCGGAACACGATGTGGACGAGTCCGAGGTCCAGGGAGCGGGCGGCCTCGACGTAATCGCGCTCCTTCAGCGAGAGGACCTGCGCCCGGATCTGGCGGAGCAGGCTCGACCACTGGATCAGACCGAGGATCACCGCGAGGAAGATGAAGCTCGTCGGTCGGAGTATCGCGGCCACCGCGATGAGCAGGATCAGCTTCGGAAGCGTGAGCGTCACGTCCGTGATCGCCAGGATCACCGAGTCGACCTTTCCGCCGACGATCGCGGCGATCGATCCGAACGTGATCGCGATGACGGTCGATACGAGCGCCGCGAGGATCGCCACGGTGAGGATGTCGCGGCCGCCGAAGACGATCTGGTTGAGGACATCTTTGCCCTGGAAGTCCGTGCCGAGCGGGTGGGCTGGCGACGGTGTCAGGTAGATGTCCACGAAGCTCGGGTCGTTCTGGAACGGCACGAATATCGGCGCGACGAAGGCGAGCAGCAGGAAGAACACGATGCCGATGAAGCCGGCGAGACCGACCGGCCGCCGCGACAGCAGGCGGAGGAACTCGACGGTCGCGGTCCATGGCGCGGCCAGGCGCTGCGCCAACGTCGGGCGGGCGAGTATGGCGGTCGTCATCCGGACGCTCCTCCCGCGCGGCCGATGCGCGGATCGAGCCGCGAGTACAAAAGGTCCGCCGCGAGGTTGGCCACGACGACCGCGATCGTCGTCAGCATCACGATCCCCTGGATCACCGGATAGTCGCGCTGCGTGACGGCCGCCAGCAGGCGAAGGCCCACGCCTTGATACGCGAAGAGCTGCTCGATGATCGCGGCGCCGCCGACGATGAAGCCGACGCTGATCGCGAGCTGGGTGACGAGAGGCAGCACCGCGTTGCGTCCCACATAGGCGGTGCGAATGCGGCCGTCGGAGAGGCCGCGTGCGCGCGCCGCGGTGACGTAGTCCTCCTCCAAGGCGGCGAGCGTCGCGCTGCGCATCGACAGGATCCAGTGGCCGATCTGCGTCAGGAAATAGATCGCGATCGGCAAGGACGCGTGAAAGAAGATGTCGCCGATGAACGCCGGTGTGAAGCCCGGTTCGATGCCCGACGTGTAGGCGCCGCGCATCGCGGTGAAGTTGACGAGCTTCCACTGAACACCGAGGAACAGGATCATCAGCAGCGCGATCAGATAGTTCGGGATCGAGCTGATGAAAGATCCGCCGGTCGACACGACGCGGTCGAGAAGCGAGTCGCGCCGGTACGCGGCCAGGAGCCCGAGACCGATCCCGACGACGAAGCTGAGCAGCAGACCCGTGCCCACCGAGAACAACGTCCACGGCAGCACCGAGAGGATGATCGATGTCACTCCCGTTCCTGACGAGAGGAACGAGTTGCCAAGGTCGAAGTGCAGCAGGTTCCAGATGAACGAGAGGTACTGCTCGTGCATGGGCGCGTTGAGGTTGATCGCGAAGAGGCTCGATGCGATCGCCCTCGCGTCCTCGTAGCCGAGAGCGCCGTTGGACGTCTGGATGAGCTCGTCGATCTTCAGCTCGACCGGACTTCCCGGCATCAGGCGGATAAGGAGGAAGGTCAGACTCGTCGTCACCCAAATGGTCAGGAGAGCTTTCACCACCGCGCGCGCGACCGGGTGACGCCAGGTGTCCCCGAGATAGCGGCGGGGGTTCATCGCGACGCGTACCTGGGACTTGGCCGCGACCGCCGTCGTCACAGAGCAGAGAGTACGGCGAGCAGCCGCTCGAGTGGCGTCTGGGCCAAAAATCGAGCACCCAGGCGCGCGACGCCCGTCACCGGCGCAGCACGAGCTCCACGGCCTCGGCCTCGGCGTCGAGCCCATCGGGCTCGGGCTTGAGCACCCGCACGCGCGCCTCGCTCACGGCCGGAAAGCGTGCCAGGACACTGCGCGCGACATCGAACGTGATGCGCTCGACGAGAGCACGCGGACGCTCGGCGACCGCGACGCGCACGACCTTCGCGAGCACGCTGATGTCGAGGGCGGACCCGATGTCATCCGCGCGCACCGCTTCCGCGAGGTCGGTGCGCACGACGATGTCGACGAGATAGTCCTGCTCGCGCGCGCGCTCGTCCGGCGTTGTGCCCTGTCGCCCGCGGCACCGCAGCGCCTTGATCTCGATGGTGCCTTCCACGCTCAGGCCTGTTCGGCGTAGCGGCGGAACAGCGCGACGGTCGCGCGCAGCGCCTTCCAGTAGTTGTCGAGAAGGATGTTCTCGTTCGGGGCGTGCGCGCCCGATCCGGGGTGACCCATCCCGAGCGTGACGTTCGCGAGCGAGCGCTTTCCGCAGACCTGCCACATCGGCGAGGTCCCGCCCGAGGACGGGATCAGCATCGCGGGCTTTCCGATCTCCTCCTCGGCGACCGCCTGCGCGGCGCGCACGAGCGGATCGTCGATGCGGCCCCGGTATGGCCGCGTGCCCTCTTTCGCGATGAGCTCGACGTCGGTGAATCCGCGACGGTCGAGGTGGGCGCGCAGCAGCGTGCGGACGCGCGCGGGATCCTGGTCGGGCACGAGCCGGAAGTCGATCTTCACCATCGCCTCGGACGGGATGACCGTCTTCGTGCCATCGCCGGTGAATCCCGAGACGAGGCCGCAGATGTTGCACGTCGGCTCGTACACCGAGGCCATGCGCGCCTCCGCGTCGGAACGGCCCCAGGCGAAGGCGTCGATCGCGTAGATGCGCTTGACCACGTCGGACTCGAACGGCAGCGATGCCATGTGCGCGCGCTCGGCCTCGGTCGGCGGGCGCACGTCGTCGTAGAAGCCGTCGATCAGGATGCGGCCGCCGCGGTCGACGAGCGTTTCGAGCGCCGTGACCATCCGCCACGCCGCGTTCGGCAGGTGCGTCGCGCCGCCGGAGTGGGCATCGCGTGCCATCGATCGCACACGCAGCTCGACGTAGAAGATGCCCTTGCCGCCAAGGAGCAGCTGCGGTCGGCCGGCGGCGTCGATCGCGCCACCTTCCTTCAGCGCGCCGTCGCCGTCGGTGAGGGTCGCGTCCAGCTCGAGCAGGCGGGCCAGGTTCGGGCTGCCGCTCTCCTCCTCTCCTTCTATCAGGAAGCGCACATGGAGCGGGAGCTCGCCGTGGATCGCGCGGTACGTTTCGAGGGCCTGGATGCGCAGGAGCAGGTGTCCCTTGTTGTCGTCGACACCGCGCGCGAAGATCGCACCGTCGCGGACCGCCGGCTCATACGGTGGCGACTGCCAGAGGTCCAGGGGAACGGCGGGCTGCACGTCGTAGTGCTGAACGCAGATGAGCGTGCGCTTGCCCTCACCGGTCTCGCCCACGACGAGAGCGGGCGCCCCTTCGACCCGGAGCTCGCGCGACGCCGCGCCGGCGGCGGCCAGACGCTCGCCGCACCAGCGCGCGGCTGCGTCGAGAGCGTTCGGGTCGGTCGCCTCGGACGGGATCGCGCAAAGCTCGCGGAGCTCGGAGACGAATCGGTCGCGGTGCTGATCGAGGTAGCGGTCGAGCATGTCGGGCACGCGGAAAGTATGTCGAACAAAAGGAGAGGGAGCCTTTCGGCTCCCTCTCCGGTTGCTCGTTCGCTGTCCGGTTACTGGAAGGCGAGGATCGGTGCGCCGAGCACAGAGATCGTCGTGACGCCACCTAGCACGTTGACGGTGATGTCAGAGATGTTGAGGTCGTTCAGGATCGGGCTGTTGTTCAGGATGTTCTCGATGACGTGGATGTCCGAGTTCTGGAGAAGGTTGTTCAGGGAATTGTTCAGCACGTCGACGTCGCAAACGATGACGTCAACGCCACCAACGGCCACAGCTGCGGCCACGAGCGAGGTAAGGGCAGCGGCGCCGCCCCTGTTGTTACCTGCGGTGCAGACGGCCTCGGTCTGCGTAACGACGTTCGAGCCTGTGCTCACCACGGCCGCCGCTGCGAAGGCCGGGGTGAACGCGCTGAGAGCCATGGCGAGAAGAAGTCCTGCTGCTGAGCGCTTCATTTTCTTTGTGTCTCCCTTGTTATTTCTTTCGCTGGCAGCTCCTCTCGCAGCACGACGGCCCAAATCGGTGCATCGCTCGCTTGTCCCGGTTGTGTGAGTGGGTGGGTAGATGTACGGGCCGTTAGAACCAACGTTCCCGGCTAGCAGAACTGTGGAGTCGCAATTGCAAAGAGGACGTAACGCCGTCGCGACGGCTTGTCGGCTGAACGCGTGTATGTCGCAGATTCCGGCAACGACCCTGCCTTTTATGGAAGTAATGAAAGATCTGAGCCCTCGTCAGCGAGAGATCCTGGCCTTGGTAGCTGCTGGACGAACGAGCAAGGAGATCGCTGGTGATCTCGGGATTTCCGAGAGCACGGTGAACTGGCATCTGTCGAACGTCTTCGAGCGCCTCGGCGCGTCGAGTCGCGCGGAAGCCGTCGCGGTGGCGATGCGTGAAGACGCTCAGCGTGCTGAGGATCCGCAGACAGCGCCGGAGCGACCCGCGGGGCCGCCCCTGCCGCTGTCCGCGATAGCGCTCGCGGTCGCGGTCACGCTGGTACTCGGTCTTATCGGCGGTGCGCTCATGGCGGGATGGAGCTTCACCCCGCCGGCATCGCTGCCCTAGCTGCGGACGACGTGCCTCGGATCGAGCGCGTCGCGAAGACCGTCGCCGATGAAGTTGATCGAGACGACGGCGAGGAAGATGAACAGACCTGGGAAGATCGCGATCCACGGCGCTTTGTCCATGTCGGTCGTCGCGTGGTTGAGCATGTTGCCCCACGAAGACGTCGGCGGCTGGATGCCGAGGCCGAGGAAGGACAGCGTGCTCTCGGCGATGATCGCGGCGGCGACGCCGAGTGTCGCCGCGACGATGATCGGTGCGATGGAGTTCGGCAGGATGTGCCGCACGATGATCCGCCGGTCACCCGCGCCAACGCAGCGCGCGGCTTCCACGAACTCCCGATGCTTCAGCGAGAGGAAGCTCGCTCGGACGAGCCGTGCGGTCGTCATCCACGAAAGCACACCGAGCACGAGCACGATGACGCCGATGGTCATCCCCTTGAAGATCACACCGAACAGGATGAGCAGGAAGAGGCGTGGGAACGAATACATCATGTCGACGAAGCGCATGAGGAGGCTGTCGATCCACCGGCCGTAATAGCCCGCGACGACGCCGACGAGCGTGCCGATGGACACCGCGACAGTGACTGCCAGCAGACCGATCGCGAGCGAAACTCGGCCGCCGTAGAGGATCCGCGTCGCGAGATCGCGGCCGAGATCGTCCGTCCCGAACGGGTGCGCGAGCGACGGCGGGTCATAGATGAGGAGCAGTGCGGTCTTGTCAGGATCGTATGGAGAGATGAGCGGCGCGGCGGCCGAGAGGAGCGCGAGCGTCCCGAGCACGAAGACACCGGCCACCGCGGGCCGATGTGCGCGGAAGCGCTCGAACGCCATGGTCAGCTGGCTGCGCTGCGCCGTGCGTATCTCCATGCCGACCGGAACGGCGACGGACTTGGTCGCCATCAGGAGTACCTGATCCGCGGATCGAGATAGCCGTACGCGACGTCCGCGAGCAGATTCGAGAGCACGATGAGCGTGCTCGACACCGCGAGGATCCCCTGCAGCACCGGGTAGTCGGCGCGGAAAGCCGCATCCAGGAACAGGCGGCCCATGCCCGGCCAACCGAAGATCGACTCGGTCACGAGAGCGCCGACGAAGAGCTCCGGTATGTCGAGCGCAACGACGGTGACCAAGGGGATCGCCGCGTTCTTGAGCGCATGCCGCATCACGACGATGCGCTCGGCGAGCCCTTTCGCACGCGCGGTGCGCATGTAGTCCTGCGCGATCGTCTCGAGCATGGAAGCCCGCAGGAAACGCACGTGCGATCCGACCTGCACCAATGAGATCGTGGCCACCGGAAGGATCAGATGTTTCAAACGGTCTGCGACGTCGAACTCCATGCCTGGTGTTTGAATCCCACCGAGGGGAAGCCACCGGAGCTGCAGACCGAAGACGATGATGAGAAGGAGTCCGAGCCAGAACGTCGGCGTCGAGAGGAATGTGAAGGTCGTTCCGGTGACGACGTGGTCGAAGACCGAGTACTGACGGAGCGCGGTCATCACGCCGATCGGGATCGCGAGGAGCAGGACGACGACGAAGACCGTGGCCATGAGCGTGAGCGTGTTCGGCAGCCGCTCGCCGATCAGCTGCAGGACGGGCAGATGGTGCGCGAAGCTGTAGCCCCAGTCGCCGGTGAGGAAGCTGCCCAGCCACGAGATGTACTGGACCGGGAGCGGGCGGTCCAGGCCGAACGCCTGCTCGAGACGCAGGCGGTCCTGCTCCGTGAAGTCGGGGTTGCCCTCATACGCGGCGAGCGGTCCGCCCGGCGTCGCCTTGAGGATCGCGAACGATGCGACGCTGATGGCAAAGAGGAGCGGCAGCGCCTGCAGGAGCCGGCGCAGGATGTATCTCCCCACGGCGCCGCCGCCCTCCTATCTACTCCGGGCTATTTCTTGATCCACCAGTCCTGGATGTTCCAGGTAAACCGACGCCAGGTATTGCCCTGCCAACCTTGCAGACCCGTCGCGCGAGCGTCGATGTTGGCGCGGTCGTACATCCAGATGATCACGTAGGCCTCGTTGAGCGCCTTCATGACCTTGGCGTAGGCGGTCTTGCGCTTCTCGATGTCGAGCGTGCCGCCTGCCTCGTCGATGGCCGTGTCGACCTCAGCGTTCTTGAAGCGTGTGTAGTTCTGACCGGAGCAGTCCGCCTGAGTGGGGATCTGCTTCGAGTGATAGCGCGGCAGGATCGTCGAGTGCGGGTCGATGCTCGGCGTCGACGCGTACATGAGCATGTCGAACGTGCCCAGCTTGCGCGGATCCTTGCCGGTGCACGAGCCAGAGAGGATGACGGCCGACGGCTGGTTCTGGATCTTCACCTCGACGCCGATCGCCTTCCACTCCTCGACCAGGACCTGCTGGACCCGCTCGCGGAGCTGATCGCCCGTGGTCGTGGCGTAGGTGAGCGAGGCGCGGACCCCGCCCTTGCTGCGGATGCCGTCGCTGCCCTTCACCCATCCGGCTTTGTCCAGGGCGGCGTTCGCCTTCGCGGGGTCGTAGCCCTCCTGCGGCTCCTTGTAGGCGGCCCATCCCTGCGACACGGGCGAGCTGCCGGGCTTCGCTTTGCCGAAGAGCAGCTTGTCGATGATCGACTGCTTGGGCGTCGCGTAGAGCAGCGCCTTGCGCATCTCTATGTCGCCGAGGACCGGATGCACGCTGGTCGGCTCCGGGTACTCCTTGTTCAGCGCGGTGTTGAGCTCGATGCGCTCGACCGTCGGGCCCTGCACGACGAGGAGCGCGAGCGAGCTCTCCTTCTCGATCTCGGGTGTCTGCGCCTCGGTGAGGTTCCACATCGCGTGGACCTCGCCCGCCTTGAGCTGGGCGAGTCCGACCTGGCTCGACGGCACGCTCTTGAAGATGATCTTGTCGAGGTACGGCTTGGTCGTGTCCCGATAGTTCGTGTTCTTCTCGAGCGTGATGGACTCATCGGTCTTGAACTCGGAGATCTTGAAGGGGCCTGTGCCCAGCGGGCGCCGGATGTAGTCGGTCCGGCTGATGTCCGCTTCCTTCTCGAGCAGGGCCTTTGGCATCAGCGAAAAGAAGTTGAGCGGGTACGACGCGTAGATCGACTTGTAGTGCACCACGGCGGTGAGCTCGTTCGGCAGATCGATGGATTCGATCTCGCTGAATCCGGTGCGGTTGTTCACCTTGGGATCTTTCATCCAGATCTCCCAGGTGTACTTGATGTCCGCGCTCGTAAGCGGCGTGCCGTCGGACCACTTGATGCCGGACTTGAGCTCCCACGTCACGTCGAGCTTCTTCCCGTCGGCGCTCAGCTTGGCGCCGCCGTTCGCGATGGTGGGGACGCTCTTCGCGAGCGTCGGGATGTACTCGCCGTTGTTGTTCGTTTCGGCGAGCCCCTCGATCACGCCGTTGTTCACGATGTCGGTGACGGTCTGATTCGCGTAATGAGCGGCGAGCGTCGACGGGAACTGCCAGATCGCGACGATGGCCGTGCCGCCGCGCGTCACCGCCGCCGCCGTCGCGGATGCCGCCACGCTTGGCGCCGGCGAGGTGGTGCCGGTCGGTGGCTGGCCGCAGGCAGCCGCAATGAGCCCAGCGACGACGAAAGCGATGGACAGACGTCTCATGTGTCACCCTCCCGCACCGGCCACGCGCATCGGCGCGCCGGCCGGTGCCATTGTGCTCTCCACTAGCATCGCGGCCAAGCGAAGGTTCGAAAGGGGAGGGCGAGATGACCACCGTCAAGGCGGCGCTCGTCCAGGCCGCCTGGACCGGCGACAAGCACTCGATGGTCGCCAGCCACGTGAAGCACATCGAGCAAGCGGCGAAGCAAGGCGCCCAGGTGATCTGCCTGCAGGAGCTCTTCTACGGGCCGTATTTCTGCCAGGTCCAGGACACCAAGCACTACTCGTACACGGAGAAGATCCCCGACGGGCCGACCACCAAGCTCATGCAAGAGCTCGCTAAGAAGCACGGCATGGTGATCATCGCGCCGATGTACGAAGAGGACCAGGTGGGCATCTACTACAACACCGCAGCGGTCATCGACGCCGACGGCAAGTACCTCGGAAAGTATCGGAAGACGCACATCCCGCACGTGAACGGCTTCTGGGAGAAGTTCTACTTCCGTCCGGGGAACATGGGCTACCCGGTGTTCGACACGGCGGTCGGCAAGGTCGGCGTGTACATCTGCTACGACCGCCACTTCCCCGAGGGCGCACGCATGCTCGGGCTGCACGGCGCCGAGCTGGTGTTCATCCCGTCCGCGACCTCACGCGGCCTATCCATGCACCTCTGGTTCATCGAGCAGACGGCCCACGCGATCGCGAACGGCTACTGGGTCGGGACGATCAACCGCGTCGGGCAGGAGAAGGAATTCGGCCCGAACGACTACTACGGCTCGTCGTATTTCGCGGACCCGCGCGGCAAGATCATCGCGCAGGCTTCGGAGAAGGACGAGCAGCTCCTCGTCGCCGATCTGAACATGGATCTGGTCCGCGAGGTCCGCAACACCTGGCAGTTCTACCGCGACCGCCGGCCAGACATGTATGACGACATGGTGAAGCCGTAGCGCCTGACGCGCGGTGACCCCGTTCGCTGAACTGGCGCTGGTGCTCGCGGTCTTCGTTCTGACGCCGCTCACGTTGGTCCGCGTGGTCAATGTCGCGGCACCCGTTGGCTCGGCGCGAATCCTCATCGCCGCCTACCCGCTCGGTGCAGTCTCAGCCTTGGGTGCCCTCGCGATCGACGAAGGACCTCTCGCCGCGACTCTTGCGTGCGGCTGGCTCATCTTCACGATTGTCTCGTTCGGACACGCGATCGCGCGCGCGCTGCCGCGCAGCACGATGAGACTCGAGGAGTCGTGCATTGACGCCGGCCTCGCTTACCTGGCGGTCGGCGGCGCGTGGTTCGTCATCTGGCGGAGCGGCGCGGCGTTCGCGGGCTTCGAGGCGCACACGGCGTTGTTGACCGCGATCCATTTTCACTACGCCGGATTCGTGTCGCTCGTCCTCTGCGGATTCGCGGCTCGCGAGGTACGAGCGCGTGACGAGCGGGCCTGGCGATGGCTGCGCCCAG
Organism: Candidatus Limnocylindria bacterium; assembly: GCA_035255665.1. Lineage (GTDB taxonomy): Bacteria > Chloroflexota > Limnocylindria > P2-11E > P2-11E > CF-39. The sequence continues at coordinate 1,512 of DATEZK010000010.1, read as the reverse complement.
CGGCGGTCGTCGTGATCGCAGGACCAGCGCTCGTGGCAATCGGAATCGCATCGTCGCGCGTGCTTGAATCGGTTGCGGCGATTGCGCTGGCGTCGGGCATCTCAGGGTTCGCGGTTGTCGCGATCGCTCGTGTCGCGCGGTCACCTCGAGGGCCCGGGTCCAGGGCGCTACTTGGCCTTTCCGCGATTGCGGCGATTGTCGCGATGGTGCTCGCTGTGGCCTACGCCGTGGGTGGGCTACTTGGAACACCAACGGTGTCAGTCGAGGGCATGGAGCGAACCCATGGCGTCATCAACGCGCTCGGCTACGCGCTGTGCGGTGTCTTGGCTTGGCTGATCGAGCCGCCACGCGAGTCGAGGCTCGATTCAAAGCCTCCGTTCAGCTCCCTGGCAAGCGGCCTACGGGTCGGCGCGGATTTCTTCGAGCGACGGGCACTGACCTCGGCCAACGTAAAGGTGCGGGGCCTGGTCGATGATCTCGGTGAGTACGACAGCGGCGAGTTCAAAGCGGCGTCTGTGGCTCCGCCGATCCGAGCGTTCTACGAGGACACCGCAGCCTTCGATCTCCGCTTGTTCCCACAGTGGCGCGATGGCGCGCGCCGCCTCGCCCGAGGTTACGCGGGCCTGAGCGCCCGACTTGAACAGGTGCACTACGCGGTCGCAGGCGCTGACGGCGCCGGTATCGAGAGCCGGATCGTTGCACTGGATCCGAATGTCGATGGCCGTGCCGGTGTCCGCGGTTGGGTGCGCTGGTACAGGGCGTCCGGTCGCGCGATCTATGTGGCTGCCTACGCGACGCATCGCGACGCGCTTCGCGCGTACATGAACATCGCCTTTCCCCTGCCGGGCGGGAATCTGGCCAGCATCCTTCGGCCCGAGAATCACGCCGCCGGCGGTCTCGTCCTTACCAGCAAGCCCCATCCCGTCCGGCCGGGCCATGAGGGCGTGTACTTCGCTTCCACGCTGGTGCCGATACGGCTTCCTATCAACGAAACGATCTTCGTCTGGAGCGTGGACGATGAGGCTGCCCCCGCAGACCTTGTCGGTCGAGGCGGGCCGATGACGGTCGCCGTCGCCCGCCACGACGTGTGGCTTCTGGGAGTTCACATCTTGACGCTCGACTACGCGATCGATGATGCGCCGGCGTTACGATCGGTCAGCAAGGAAGCTTGAGCATGACTCTGCCGGCCCTCAATTACATCGGCGGCTCGTGGGTCGAGTCGACCTCGCGAGAGCGCGCGCGCGACGTGAACCCGGCCCGCAGCGGCGAGTCGCTGGGCGACGCGACCGTGTCCACTCCCGCGGACGTCGTGCACGCGATCGATGCCGCCGCCGCGGCTTATCAGGAATGGCGGCGCACGCCGGCGCCGCAGCGCGGCGACGTCGTGCGCAAGGCAGCCGACCTCATGGAGCGCCGCCGCGTCGAGCTCGCGCGTCTGCTCACACAGGAGGAGGGCAAGACACTGCCCGAATCCCTCGGCGAGGTCGATCGCGCGGTGGCGAACGTTCGCTT
>DATEZK010000009.1:0-5949 GCA_035255665.1 Candidatus Limnocylindria bacterium | reverse complement strand
GGCGACAGGCAGATCGGGCAGCTCCTCGCGGGTCGCTATCGCCTCGCGATGTCCAAGGGCGGCGACGATGTGGCCGACGTCTGGCATGCCCTCGACGAGTCGACGCAGACGGTCGTGACGCTCGAGATCCTGCGCGATCGCGGCAACGATGCCGCCCGTCAGCGTTTTCTCGCGGAAGCGCGCCGCATGGCGGCCATCGAACGGCCGTCGGTCATGCGTGTCGGGTCGATCGTCGACGAAGGCACGGACACCTTCATCGTGTTCGAGCATCTGATCCCGCTGCCGGTCGTGCTCACCGGGCTCACGGCGGTCGCCAGAGACGTTCGTCCGGCGACGAAGGCCGCGGAGGACAAGGAGAAGACGGTCGTCCTCACCCCGGCCGCGCCGCAGGCACAGTCGCCATTCGCCTCGAGGCTGAACGCGGTCGCCGGACCCACGCGCGCCGCGACACAGGACGATCTCGCCACCGCCGAGACCGCGCCGACGATCGTCGAGCTCGACGGCGTGCGCGAGCCGTCGGTGCCGGATTTCGGCGCAGCGACGACGCTCGTACCCGAGACAACGCCCCGTGCCACAGGCTCTGGCGTGCGCGGCTTCATACGCGATGTCATGCACGACGCGCAGATGGACACCCTCATCGAGGACGCTCAGTCCTTCATATCGGATGCCCGCGCGCGCATTGGGCCGCGGCTCGACGTGTCGGCGATAACGTCGCTCGCCGGGCGCGCGACGGCGGTCCTTACTCGCATCACTGCCAGCGCGGGTCGACCTGCAAAGGTCGGCACTCCGCATGTCGGAGCTGCGTTGCCGAACGTGGCGTTGCCGAAAGTGGCGCTGCCGAAAGTCACGCTGCCGAAGATGGCGCTGACGACGGTCGCACTGCCCAAGATCGCGCTTCCGAAGATCGCCCTGCCGGGCGTTCCCTCGCTCAGGCCCGGCGCGACTGCGCTCATCGCACACGTGCGCGGGAACCGCATCGTCCTCGGTGCCGCGGCCTTGCTCGTCATCGCGGTCGTCGTTGTCGTGTCGCCGCTCGACGATCTGGTCAGCAGCGCGCTGCGTGGCGGGCCCGCGCCTTCGGCGACCGCGGCCCCACGCGCGCTCCTCGTGCCCGCGCCCTTCGAGCTGCCGCCGCTCAGCGCGTACGGGGCCACGTTCGAATCGCAGGGACCGTACCCGACGACAACACCGAACGGGAACGTGGAGTGGGTCGTCGCGCTCCGCAACACCGGATCGGCCGGTTGGTACCGCGGCATCGAAGGTGCGCAGGCGGCGCTCGCGCTCCCGGACGGCGCGGGTGTCGCAGTGCAATCGACCGACTATGTCGCGCCCGGCCAGGTCGGCTGGTTCGTCGTTCACTTCAAGGCGCGCGCCGAGCTTGGCACCTACACGGTGCAGCTGCTGCCGCGCATCGATGGCCGCGGGCCACTGCCGGAGCTCGGCATCTTCACGGTCGTCACGGTCGCCAAGAACCCGTAGCGTCGCGTCATGCGACGCGCTTCCACCGCTTTCACGCTCCTGCCCTATGCGCTCGTGCTGATCCTTGCCGTCGGGCTCGGGATCGCCGGCCGTCTCTCGACGCACGATTCCGTGCCGGTGGGCGCCGCGACACCGACGCCGTCGGCGGCCGCACAGTCAACGACGAGCGAGCCGCCGTCCCCGTCACCGAACGTCTCGACGCCGCTCGCGAGCCCTAGCGCGAGCCCGACCGCGAGCGCGACACCGCGCGTGAACGACGCGGCGGAGATGCTGCGCGTGCACAACGAGCTCCGCGCGGCGGTCGCCGCGCCCACCGTGCGCGGGGACGATCGCGTCACGACCGCGGCGCAACGTCACGCCGAGTACCTCGCGCAGAACAACGCGCTCGGCCACGATGAGGTGCCCGGCTCACCCGGCTTTACCGGCGCGTCGGTGCGCGATCGGCTCGCCGCTCAGGGATACACCGACGCGAACGCGAGCGAGGTCGCGACATCGTTCAGCTCGGGCACGGAAGGCGTGCGCTCGCTCTGGGTCCTTCCGTATCACCGGCTGGGCCTGATGCATCCGCACGCCATCGTCGCCGGCTGGGGCCACGCGCAAACGGCGGGCCGCGCCGTCACCGTGGGCGTCATCGTGTACGACTTCAATGCGACCGCGCCCGAGCGCGTCCGCGCGCCGGCGCCCGACCAGCGCGTCGCGGGGACGTATTCGGGAGAAGAGATCCCTGAGGTCGTGCCTGCCGGTGCAGCGCGTCCGGTGGGCTACCCGATCATGGTCGTGTACTCGGGCGCGCGCGCAGTCGATCTGCGGAGCGCGCGCGTGACGGATGCGAGCGGACGCGAGCTCCCGCATCACGTCGTGCCGCAGCTTTACGAGCGCGACTACGTCGCGATCATCCCCGCGAGCCCGCTCGCTCCCGGTGCGCGCTACCGCGTTCGGCTCGAGCTGATCGTGGCGGCGAACGACGTCGTCGACGAGTGGGAGTTCGAGGCCGAGCGGTAGCGCGCGTCCTTGCCGCACGATTCTCGCCGTGAGCGAGCGTCGGCGAGGATTGAGGGGGATGACCGAAGTCCTGCTCGTCCTCCTGCTCGCCGCCGTCGTAGGACTGGCCCTCCTGTGGTGGGCGCAGCGGAGCCTCATGTATTTCCCATCCGGCGGTCCGGTCCCTCCCGCCGCGCGGGTCATCGCGGGCGCCCTTGATGTCGAGCTCGCGACGCGCGACGGGCTGCGGCTCGCTGCGTGGTTCGTCCCCGGCCGCGGTGCGCCCCCGCGACCCGCGGTGCTCGTCGCGAGCGGCAATGCGGGAGACCGGTCCGACCGGGCGCCTCTGGCGGAAGCGTTGACGCTTGCGGGCTACTCCGTCCTGCTCTTCGACTACCGCGGGTACGGCGGGAACCCGGGGAGTCCGACCGAGGACGGTCTGCTCGACGACGCGCGCGCGGCCGCCCACTACCTGCAGGAACGGCCGGATGTCGACCGTACGCGCATTGCATATCTTGGCGAATCGCTCGGATCGGGCGTCGTGACTGCGCTCGCGGTCGAGCGGCCGCCGTCCGCGCTCATCCTTCGCTCGCCATTCACATCGTTCGCGGAGGTCGGGAGCCACCACTACCCATGGCTTCCGGTCGCGCAGTTCATCCGCGATCGCTATCCGATCGACGAGCAGATCGGGAGCGTGCGAGCGCCGGTGCTGATCATCGCGGGCGACGCGGACGAGATCGTGCCTGTGCGCTTCAGCCGAGCGGTCTATGAGAAGGCCGCGGACCCCAAGCGCATCCTCGTCCTTGGTGGCGTCGGACACAACGGTCCCGAGCTCCTCGCGGGCGAGCGGATGATCGCCGCGATAACGCAGTTCCTCGCCGAGCACGCGGGCTGAACAGTGGGCGGGGCGCTCGGAGCGCCCCGCCCACGGTGCTATCTCACGAGGTACTCGACCTCGACGGTCCCGCTATAGCTCTCCGCGACGGAGAGGTATCCGACCGCATCCGCGTTCCACGTGCCGCTGGGCAGCGAGCCCGTGCAGTCGCCGTCGCGTTTGGTCGCGGTCTCGGTGGTGACACCCGGGAAGTTGCCGGAGGACGTCGCGAGCGCGCCGCTCGGGTCGAAGACCTGGAGGTCGAGATCCTGTGGCGTTGTCCACTCGATCGTGACCGTGACGCGGATCGCCTTCGCTCCGACCTGGAACGGATGCAGGTCGTGGTACGCGGCACCGGCATCGGCCGCGCCGACGCCCACATTGCCGCTGTACGTTTCGCTCGTGATCAGCGTGCGCAGCTGCTTGCCGCTCCGTGTCGTGCAAGTGCCCGTGCTCCTGGTCTTCTTCGCGACCGTCGTGGCCGCGAACGCGTCGACGTAGCCGGCGCCGACCTGGTACGGCTGATAGCCGGGCATCGGCGTCGCCGTCGCGGCGAGCACCGCTCCGATGTCCGAGGGCGTGAGTGCGGGATTCGCCTGCACCATGAGGGCGACCACGGCGGATATGTGTGGCGTCGCCATGCTTGTGCCGCTGATGCACGTGTAGTACGCCTTCCATTCGGTGCGCACCGCGGGTGTGTCGGCGAACTGGCCGGCGTCGGCCGTGCTGCCGGTGGTGATGCCGTGCGGATTGCGCGTGGCGCAGATCCGCGTTCCCGGTGCTGTGATCGTCGGCGTGCGGCTGTTGTCGGGCGCGCCGACGGATGAGAAGGTCGATAGCTGCCGGTCCTTCTGCCCCGCTGCGACGCAGATGACCCGGCCACCGCAGTAAGTGCTGAGCGTGTTCGGTGCGGTGGAGCTCGTTCCACTGTTGACGCCGTCGTTCCCTGCTGCGAACACGACGGTGATCCCTTGATCGGCAAGGTCCTCGGCCGCTCGACTCGTCGAGTTGGCCGGGTCATACGGGCCGCCGCCCATGACGCCCCAGGAGTTCGAAACGACGCGGATGTTGTAGGTGCGGTGGTTGTCGGCGATCCAGTTGAACGCCGAGAGCGACCAGATGATGCTTCGGCCGTCGCCGACCCCGAGACCGATGAGATTCGCGCCGGGCGCGACGCCGACGTAGTAACCGCGTCCGCCGAGGTCGTCGGCCGTGCCGGTACGCGACGCGGTGCCGTCGCCCGCGATCGTTCCGGCCACGTGCGTGCCGTGACCGCTCGTCGTGTCGCTGTCCTGCGTCTCGACCGTCATGTCGGCGACGAACTTGAGATTCTTGACGACGCGGCGCTGCAGATCGGGGTGTTGCCCGTAGATCCCCGAGTCGACGACGGCGACACCGATGCCGGTGCCGTCGATGCCGAGACCGCCCGCGGTCTTCGGCGCCCACACGTCGTCGGCGCGGATGAGCGGGATGCTCTCGTGGCTGTAGAAGGTGAGGGGCGGCGCCCACTGCATCTCGGTGACGTCGGGGAACGCCGCGACGGCGCGGATCGCCGCGGGCGCGCCGATGACGCCGGCCCACGGCCAGCGCGTGTAGGGGACGGCGAGCGTGGCGCCCGCCGCGAGCAGCCGCGCCTTGTCGGCCGCGGTGACCGAGTGGTTGAAGAACGCGATCGCGTGCACCTCGCCGCCGGCCGCAAGCGCGGCCTCCAGCTTCGGATCCAAGCGCGCCCCCGCGGCGGCAGGTGCCGGACTCGCGAGCGCGAAGGTCAGCGCCACGGAAAGAGCGAGCGCGAATGTCATGACCCTGCGGAACATCGATCCTCCCTGAGGAGGGCGCATACCGGCCCTTCCTCGACCGGCGACCGGATGCCGCACCGCGCGTGCCGGTCCGGCCGCGCGCGGGTCAACGCCGCATCAAATGTGGAGGCTTATCTGCTCCGCTTGCGGCCGTCCAAGTTAGGACGGCGGCTCGTCTACCCTCCGCGCGGCGGAGGCGAATTCGTCTCACGAGATCACAATCAAAAAGGAGGAAGTCATATGCGCGCGTCCATCGCGGCTCTCGTTCTGGCTCTGGCCTCGATACTCGTGGGCGGGTCACCGGCGCTCGCGGACGTGCCCGTTCATCTCCACTGCCTTACGACGCCGGGCGGCACACATTCGATAGCCCGCGGCCTCACCGCGAATGGTCCACATGACGCATTCACGCGCTTCCATTTCCAGGTCCATCTCGGCGCGCTCACGAACCCGAACAACCCCGTCAGCGTTGCGGCGACGGCACCGACCGGAAGCTGCTAGTCGCGAATCTGGACGCGCCGGGCCGCGAAGCGACCCGGCGCGTCTCTTCGTCTAGTCGCCGGCGCGGAAGTGGATGAAGTGGTCCTGCATGCGCTGAGTCTGGCCCGCAGTGAATTCGAAGTAGCAGGAGTCGTACGAGTAGTCCATGTAGTTGTGGATCGGATCCAGGCCGGGCTGGGGGCAGGTGTCCTTGCCCAGGGGGCACCCGCTCGTTGGGACCTTCATCGCCGGTGTGTCGTCGACGTAGTCGCCATTCGCGTTGCAACCGCCCCAGAACGTGTGCTCGAGACCGAACCAGTGGCCCGCCTCATGGACCGC
>DATEZK010000008.1:0-7706 GCA_035255665.1 Candidatus Limnocylindria bacterium | reverse complement strand
GGCATCGACTCGATCGAGCACGCCACGCTGCTGGATCAGCAGACGATCCGCCTGATCAAGGAGAAGGACGTCGCGCTGGTGCCGACCTTCTCCGCGCTGCGCCGCATCATCGAGAACGGTGGTGCGCTGCCCGCACGCGTCATGGAACGCGCGCGCCTGGTGGCCACCAAGCACCAGGAGGGAGTCCGCGCCGCGCACAAGGCCGGCGTGCGGATCGCGACGGGCACGGACGCGGGAACTCCCTTCAACACGCACGAGCGCTTCGCGCTCGAGCTCGTCTACCTCACCGAGGCCGGGCTCTCGCGTACTGAGGCACTGGCCGCGGCGACGAGCGTCGCCGCCGACGTCGTCGGCAGTCCGAAGGCGGGCCGCATCTCGGCTGGCTCGTGGGCGGACCTCGTTTTCGTGGACGGCGACCCGCTGCGCGATCTCGCACTGCTGCAGCGGCCGAAGGCGGTCTGGGTGCGAGGGGCTCGGCTGGTCTAGACGGCCTCGTGCGCTAGACCCGTTCCAGACGCCCGCGCGCGCGCTCCAGCTCGCCGCGGAGAGAAGCCACCTCGGTCAGCGGGGCAGAGCAGGTGGTGCCGACGCAGACGTACGCCGCGGTACGGTCCGGCGGGAAACCAAGCTCCTCGAGACGGGCGCCGTCGTCCTCGGGCACGATCCGTTGGATGCTTCGAGCCGGATCGTCGACCGCGCGTGCCGCGCTCCAGAGCGCGGTCGCTGTCTCGTCATCCTTGGGACCGACGACCGTGATCGTGAGCGGCTCGGTGAGTGCCCGCGCCATCGCGTTGGCGTAGGACGAGGCGAACTGGCCCCAGCCGCGATAGGTTCCGACGAACGACCGCAGCGCCCGCACGGCGGTCTCGCGCCACTGCCCGTCGCCGCTGAGCGCCGCCAGGCGCAACAGCGCATCGGCAGCCATCGCGTTGTCCTCGATCGGCTTCTCGCGCAGACCGACGCGCCCGGGCTCTTCGCGCGCCGGCGCATCGAAGAAGCCGCCGTTGTCGGCGTCCATGAGGCGCTCGTGCATCTGCATGGCTACACGCTGCGCGCCGACGATCCCGATCTGGTGCTCGCCGGTCTCGTACGCGTCGAGCTGCGCGGTCAGCACCGCAGCTAGATCGACCAGGAGGTCGCGCACTCGAGGTCCCTCGCCGCGATCGAAGTGCGCGAGGCCCTCCTTCGGATCCCACATCTTCGTCGCGATCGTCTTCAGCACGCCGATCCCCCGCTGGCGAATGAGCGGATCGCTGAGCGCATCCGCAGCAGCCAGGTAGGCCGAGATCGCGAGAGCATTCCAACCTGTGTACAGCGTCTTGTCGACGAAAGGCGCGCCGTGCTTCTCGCGGCCCTGCGCGTCGAGCTCGTAATAGACCTCGTCGGCATCCTGCGATCCGGCGAACGCCTTCACGTCTTCGCGCCAGAGGACCGTATCCATCCAGCGGACGATGTCGCGCACGACGCGGTCGTAGCCCGCCTGCGGGAACGTGCGATGCGCCTCGGCGTACACGGCAAGCAGCTCGGAGTTGTCCTCGAGCATCTTCTCGTAGTGCGGGATCTCCCATTCGCGCGTCGTGGCGTAGCGGAAGAATCCACCCTCGATCTTGTCGTGCATGCCGCTCGTGGCCATCGCGGCGAGTGTCTTGTGGAGCATGTGCGCGACGTCGGGATAGCCGTGACGGCGGTACTCGTCGAGCAGAAAGCGAAGGAGCCGGACCTGCGGGAACTTCGGCGAACGCCCGAAGCCTCCGAACTGCGGGTCGTACTGGCCGCGAACGAGCGCGCCGACGGTATCGATGATGTCCGGAGAAAGCTCGCTCTTCTTCGCCGGTGCGCCATCCGGCACGGGCTTGCGCGCCTTCGCCTCCTCCTCGTGAAGCTCGGCGACTCGGGCGGTGATCTCGTCGCGTTTGGTCGTCCACACCTCGTTGACGCCATTCACCGCCTGCCACATCTGGTCGGGTGGGACGTACGTCCCGCCGTGGATGATCTCTCCCTCGGGCGTGAGGAAGACGGTGCTCGGCCAGCCACCCATGTTGTACCGACGGTTCACGTCTGGACGTTCGTCGTTATCGACGCGGACGGGCACGTAGCGGTCGTTGATGATCTCGATGATCTCCGGGATGCTGTAGCTGGTCTCGTCCATCACGTGGCACCAGTGGCACCACACCGCGCTGATCGCGAGCAGCACGGGTTTGCCCTGCTCGCGCGCCTCGGCGAACGCGGCGTCACCCCAGCTGCGCCACTTGATCTCGCTCGCGCGGTTGGGCCGCGGCGAGAATCGGAACTCGCTCACTCCGGTATCTCGTCCAGCTCGATCTTGTTGCCGAACGGGTCGAACACATAGCAGCGTCGCCAGCCCGGGATCGGTGTCGCCTCTTCGAACCGCGCGTCGACTTGGCGCAAACGGTTGCGCATCGCGGCGAGATCGTCGACGCGTAGCGCGAAGTGCCGACGCGGGTGCAGACCGAGGTCCTTATCCGCGGAAAGATGCACATGACCGGGTGGCGCGGAGAACCAGATGCCCTCGCGGTCCGAAAGCGTTTCAGGCCGGTGGATTTCCTCGAGACCGAGCGCTTTTCCATAGAAATCGCGTGCCTGTGCTTCCTCGCCAGGCGGGTAGAAGACCTGCGCGTGATGAAGCGAAATGGGCATGAAATCGAGTGTAGTGAGAGCACTTGGTCGGCTATCATGTGGTCAGACCGAACCACCAAAAGGGGACGTACTCAATGGCCATCGAACAACACGAGACCGGCACGCAGATCGACCAGCCGGTCGTCACGATGACCGCGCGGGCGACCGACAAGCTCAAGGAAGTCATCGCTAAGCAAGGCCGCCCCGACCTCGCGCTCCGCGTGTATGTGACGCCGGGCGGCTGCTCAGGTTTTTCCTACGGCATGACCTTCGCGGAGACCCGCGAGCAGGATGACACCGTCGTCGAGACCGGCGGCGTAAGCATCGTCGTCGACCCGATGAGCGCCATGTACCTCAAGGGCTCCGAGATCGACTTCGTCGACGCGCTCATGGGCGGCGGCTTCGCGCTTCGCAACCCCAACGCCGTTTCGAGCTGCGGCTGCGGGCAGTCGTTCAAGACGGCCGAGCAGAGTGGCACCGCAAAGGCCTGCCACCACTAACCAGCGCAGGAGTAGACACGAAAGAGGACGGCAACCGCCGTCCTCTTTTCTTTTTCGGCTAGGGTGTCGCCATGAAGCGGGCGCTCGTCGTCGTCGACATGATCGAGGACTTCGCGCACGAGGGCGGTGCCCTGTACTGCGGGCCGTCGATGGGGCGGATCATCCCGGTGATCAAGACTGAGCTCGCGCGGGCGCGAGCGGCCGGGGAACCGGTCATCTATCTGACCGACAACCACGTGCCCGATGACGCCGAGTTCAAGGTGTTCCCGCCGCACGCGATCGCCGGTACCAAGGGCGCCGAGATCATCCCCGAGCTGGCGCCGGAGGATGACGAGGACGTGATCCCAAAGCGACGCTACTCCGGCTTCTTCGGAACGGACCTGGACATCACGCTCCGCGAGCGGGAGATCGACACGCTGCGCCTGGTGGGCGACTGCACCAACATCTGCGTCCTCTATACCGCGGCGGACGCGCGCAATCTCGGCTACGCCGTTGAGGTTCTCCGCAGCGGTGTCACGTCATTCGACGATGAAGCGCACAACGACGCGCTGCGCGAGCTGGAGAAGACGCTGGGCGCGAAGATCGTCTAGGCCGGCGCTGGCTCCAGCTGGAGCGCCGTTGTGAACGAGGCGTTCTTCACGTAGATGCTCACGACGGTCGTGACCTCGAAGAGCTGTTCATTCGTCATCCCGAGGCCACGGAGCACCTCGGCGCGATAGTGCATCGAGAGCTTCCCCTGGTTGACGACGCTGGTGGCGTAGGCGACCAGCTCCTTGTTCAAACGAGAGACCTCTCCCTCGTGGACCGTGGCGATCTCGCGGTCGAGCACGATCTTCGCGTACTTCGGGTCGTTCGCCATGTAGAGGAAGTACCGCGGCACGCTCCCCAGCTTCTGGCGTACTTCGACCAGGACAGGCGAGGATGGCTCCTGCGGACGCATCGGCGGGTTGTCGTTGAAGGCCGCGATGGCCGTCTCGAACACGTTGATGCAGGTGACGTGGGCGACCGTCGCCGCCAGCTCGACGATCTGTCCGCCATCCAGTCCGTAATCGAGCTGAAGGCTGCGCGTGTGGTTGTACAGCTCGTATGGCGCGGATCTGGCCGCGGCGACGGCGAGGCCGATCATGTGGTTCTGCAGGTTGAGGAGCCCGCGCTTGGCCATGATGTGGGCGAGCTCCTGGTGCTCTCCGATGAGGAGCGAGGGCCGCAGGCCCAGCGCTCGCGTCGACGCGGTCATGCTCGGTGCCTTCGAGATCTCGCGGATCATCGCGTCGACCTTCTTGACCATGTCGTTGTGCTGGGATTCCTCTGGCAGCTTGATCGTCGGCATCTCGTCTCCTCCTCAGGCCTCCGGCGGAGTCTAGGGTCCGGTCACTAGCGAACAGGGGTCACGCTGACGGTCTGCGCCGTGCCGCGGTATGCGGGCAGCTCGTTCGAACGGATCGTTGGCTGCAGGATCCGAGAACCGGCCGACGTGAAGTACAGCTCGAACTCGAGCTCACCACTCGCGTATGGTCCGAGATCCCCGATGCGGAACAGCAGCCCCTCGCCGGTATCCTCGGCTAGACCGTCCAAGACCTTCGCATCCTTCATCGGACGTAGGATCACGACCACATCCGTCAGGACCGCCTCACGACCATTGCCGTAGCTGACGACGACATAGATCGTGTTCGGCTCGTCCTCCGACACTGTCGTCTCGACGGTGTCCTCCTCCAGCGTCGCGTCGGCGTAGAGAGCGGGGCCCTCATCGACCGGTGGATTCAGGACGTATTGCACGACGCCGGCGGCCACGAGCAGAGCGATGAGGATGAGACCGGCGAGCAGCAACCGACGGCGCGACAACGTAGGCGTAGTTGCGACAGGTGGAGCAGACGCGGCGGCCGAAGTTGGGGCGGGCGCGACGGTTCGCGGCGGTGGAAAAGCGACGGGAGTCGCGGACGCGCGCGGCTCGCTCACCGCCGCGCCTGACGGCTGACGCGCCGCGGCTTCGATCGCCTTCACCAGATCTGCCGCCGTGCCGTAGCGATCCTTCGGATCCTTCGCGAGCCCTCGCAGCAGGACCTCCTCGATCACGGTGGAGAGCTGCGGATTTCGCTCACGCGGAAGCGGCAGCGGTTTGTGGAGGTGCGCGAGCAGCGTCGCGAGCGGCGTGTCGGCGCTGTACGGGACCGCGCCCACCAGCATCTCGTACGCGACGACCGCGAGCGCGTAGCGATCGGCTGCGGGACCCGCGCTCTCGCCCGACGCCTGTTCCGGCGCCATATATTCCGGCGTCCCCACGAGCGCGCCGGTCTGCGTGAGGCGCGGTAAGGATCCTTCGAGCATGCGTGCGAGGCCGAAGTCGGAAACGATGGCGTTGCCGTCACGCCCCACGAGAACGTTCGACGGCTTGATGTCCCGATGCACGACCTCGCGCGCGTGCGCGTAGTCGAGCGCGCTGGCGACCGGACCCAGCATCCGCACGGCGTAATCCACCGGCAGCGGCTTCCCGAGCTGATCTGCCAGCGTCCCACCGTCGACGAACTCCGTGACGATGTAATAGAGGCCGTTCTCGTTCCCGTAGTCGTAGACCGCGAGGATGTTGGGATGGCGGAGCTTGGCGATGGTGACCGCCTCCGCACGGAAACGCTCGCGGAACACATCGTCGTCGGCCAGATGCATCGGCAGGACCTTGATCGCGACGTTCCGCGCGAGCGCGGCGTGATGCGCCTTGTACACGGTGGCCATCCCGCCGCGGCCGACCTGCTCGAGGATGCGATATGGGCCGATCGCCGTCCCGGCCGTGAGCGTCATGCGTCCATCCCGGTCACGCGGTGGGCATCGACTGTCGCCGACCGGCCCTTCACCGCGAGCGCGCCCAGCGCGGTCGACCGGATACCTGCTCCGGCGGCGGCGAGCGTCACTGATGAGCACACCAGGTCGCCCGCGCCGGCGCCACTCTGCAGGCGCGCCGCGATGTTCACCGTGTCGCCGACCGCGGTGTAGTTCATGAGCTGGTCGCTTCCGAGGTTCCCCACGACGGCCGGCCCGGTGTGCACACCCACGCCGTAGCGCAGCTCCGAACCGACGCTTGCTGCGGCGGCGAGGAGCGCGAGGCCACCACGGACGGCGAGGCGCGCGTGCTCGGCTTGGGTCGACGGTGCGTTCCACAGCGCGAGGACGGCGTCGCCGATGAAGCGGTCGACCGTCGCGCCCTCGCTGCGGAGCGCCTCGACCGCGGCACCGTGGTACTTGAGGAGGAGTCCCATGACACGCTCGGGCTCGAGCTGCTCCGCGACCGTCGAGTACCCGCGCACGTCGGCGTGGAGAACGCTCACGATCTGACGCCTCCCACCGAGATCGAGGAACGAGGGGCGCGCATCGATCACAGATGCGAGCTCCGGACCGACATAACGGTCCAGCGCATCACGGAGGTGCCGCTCTTTGCCCGCGTGCTCTTCGGCGGAGCGCGTCGCGTTCACCGCCTCGCTTTGATCGTCCGCGGCGAACATGATGCCGACGAACTTCCCGTCGGCATCGAGCAGCGGTCCGGCGTTCGCGCGCAGCGTCGCGCGACGACCGCCCGGCAGTGTCGCCTCGACCAGCTGCGGCTCGCGTGCTCTTCCCGTGCGCGAGACGCGAAGGAAGAGCGGCACGAGGCGGTCCGCGAGCGAGGGTCCGAAGACGTCCGTGTACGCGCGGCCGGTGGTCTCGGCGACCGTGGTGCCCAGCAACGCTTCCGCGGACGCGTTCATCGCGACGATGCGTCCTTGGTCGTCCATCGCGACGATCGCCGATGGGCTGAAATGCGACCAATCGAGCACGGCGCACACTCTAGGACCTGCTGCTGGCGTGACACCCGCAGCGCCTTGCCTTATCCGCGTACTATCCTGCGTACGCGTATGGCGGGGAATACGGGGAGTCTTCGTCCGGTGCCGGCGGTCGACAAGACCGCGCGCATCCTGCGCGCGCTGGCCGAGGGCGGGCGGCCGCAGGGCATCTCCGAGCTCGCGCGGACGCTGAGCGTCTCCAAAGGCACCCTACGCGACATCCTGCTGACCCTGGACGCGCACGGCTTCGTCGTCCGCGACCCCGACACGCGCTTCCGTCTCGGACCGGAGCTGCGCGCTCTCGCTGACGCGAGCTCCCCCGATCTGCGCGCGATCGCCCAGCCCCACCTGGTGAGCCTCATGGAGACCTTCGGCGAGACCGCCGTGCTGGGCCTGACCCACGACGGCAAGCTCGAGATCGCGGCGCGGGCCGAGCCGACGACGGGCCTGCACATGAGCGCCCCCCTTGGTCGACGGCTGCCGCTCGACGCGGGCGCGCACGGCAAGGTCCTGCTGCATGGCGAAGCGATCGGCTACGACGACCAGGAGCTCTTCCGCGGCGTGCGCGCGGTCGCCGCGGCGGTCACCGATGCGCGCGGTCGAAAGGTCGCCGTCGTCATGGTCGTCGGGTTCAAAGAGCGCATCGACCTGCGAACGCTCCGTCGTATCGGAGAGCGCTGCGCGAGCGCGGCCACAGCGATATCGCGTCGCATCGGGTCACCCGCGCGCGACGAGGCCGCGAGCGCATGACGAAGTCGCT
>DATEZK010000007.1:0-3450 GCA_035255665.1 Candidatus Limnocylindria bacterium | reverse complement strand
CTGCGCCAGACTCCATCGACCCCAGGCGGCCGTCGCGTCGCCTCCGCGGTCGAGCTCGGTGCATCCAGCGGCCACGAGCTGCGCGGCGAAGTGATCGCGTAGCTCGGTCGCCGGCATCTCGGTGAACGCCTGCCCGTAGCTCGTCCACATGCCATCACCGCCGCCCCCGCCGCCGCCTTGCATCATCACGCCCTTCGGCGCGTCGAGTGTGGGCAGCGAGCGCATCGCCTCTGACATCGGCGGTCCGTGGTGCGACTGCGGAGCACACGGATTCCAACCCATATCGCCACCGTTCCAGCTCAGGGTCACGTCCTGGACGTCCGTTCCGCCGCGCAGACCGAGCGAGTAGTACGGACTGTCCGGCCCTTTGCAGTACACGGCACCGGTGCCGAACGCATGCGACATGGTGTGGCGGAACCCTCCGGGCGGACCGCCGGTCGGGGTCTGCGGCGGCCGAGGGCGGTACCCGAGCGACGCCAGCGCCGTCTCGTACCACGACTTGACCATCTCCGCGCTTCCCGGGACATCGAGGTACGCCGTGACCTGTTCCGGGTCTGCGTCGTTGCCGCGCACGACCGAACCAAGTAACGACGCTTTCGGCGGCATGGGAACGCGATCGGCGAACGTCTCGGGTAAGCGATGCTCGAGCACAGTCGAGCGCTGGAACTCGGGGGTCCGCTGCAACAACCTCCGAAGGTCGTCGATCTCGCTCACGTCATACCTCCGACTAATGTTCGGATCCGTTGAGACCGGCGACCGCCGGTCACAAGGTCATCAGGCTAAGTTGACGTCGATCTCGACGAGAGCGAGATCGCCACCCGATCGCCAGACCCCGGGCGTCACCTCCTCGTCGACCACTTCGGGCATCCAGTTGCCGAAGAAGACCTTGACTCGGCGCGTCACCGACTCGCGCAGGGTTCGTCCGGCGGCATCCGTCGTGACCACTGTCGCCGATAGCCGCGCGGTCGTGATCCCCCCGGGGAGCTCGGCGAACGTGTCGTGACGCTCGATCGCACCAGTGACGTCCTCGAACGTGCGCGACGTCGTGCGTGCACGATCGAAGGCGGCGACGTACGCGTTGCGTGCGGTCTTGAACGGTGTCATGCCGAAGCCGTCCGCGTAGGTCTCAACGGGTCCGCCCACCACCCAGCTTTCCTTGCGCAGGTAAAGGCCGATCGCCTGAGCGACCGACTCGCGCAGTCCCGCGGCGTCGTCCGGCACACGCCCGTTGAACCATCGGCCCGCCACGGCGTCCCAACTATCGACGACCTGAAGCTTGTCACCGGCAAGGCGCAGCAGGCCCGTCTCGCGCTGGTCCGGCGCCGACCCGTCCACCGCGCGATCGACGATCGTGACGCGCACGTCCGCCAGCGCCTGCGTGCCCCACGGCTTCTTGTAAATGGATTCGATGCGGAGCGACTCGAGCACGAACTTCCGCTTCACGCCCGGCGTTCGCGACTCCACCAGCGCGGCGGCAACGGCCTGACCGAAAGCGCCGCGTGCCGGTAGATAGTCGCCGTGTTCCCGGTAGCGATCGAGGCCCTCGAGGTAACGCTCGATCCCCCAGCGGGCTGAGCCCTCGTCGGTCGGCGCGACGGCAGAACGCGTCAGCGTGAACGTCGGCGCGATGGGGAACGGAGCGCTGGCGATCGTGACGACCGGGTCCTTGAGAGCAGGACCCGGCTGCGCGGTGGGCGTCGGGCTAGGTGTCGGCGCGAGCGTCTGGCCGGCGCTCGGCTCGGCGACTGGGCTCGCAGGCGCGTCGCTCGCCGCAGGCTGCGCGACCGGCGCGCAGGCGCTGAGGAGCAGGACGACCGCGATCAAGACACGCACACGTCGACGATAAAGCGACCACAAGCAGCGAGACGCGCGTTCCGCTACGGCAGGCCGGTCGCGCCTATAACGCAGATGCCCAGCACGCCTAAAGCGTCATGCGGCGGGCGAGCGCACGCGACGCAGGAAGGGTTCGAGGGTCTCGAGGAACGGCTCGGGTCTGAAGCCGTGCACAACGTGACCGTGTCCGGGAAAACGTTTCACGGTGAAGTCCTTGACCTGCCGCTTGAGCATGAACTCCGCCGAGTCATCGAACGATGCTCCGAGCCGTGGTTCGCCTGTGACGACGAGGATCGGCGCGGTCACTTTCGGTACGGAACCCGCGATCAGGGACGCCGTCGGATCGGTGTTCGACATCCGCCAATCGAGAAACGCCGGGTCGATGTCTTTGAAGTACGTGACGACCCTATCGGCGGCATAGAAGCCGCGCATCTCGCCGTACGTACGCTCGCCTCGGGGTCCGGGTGAGGGGAGCGGACGCTTCTCGACGGCCTTGAGGAACGCTTTCGGATCCTCGCGCACGTCGAGCGCATCACGCAGTCCCTGGTAGCGCTCCCGCTCCCACGGCTTGCCGTACTTGAGCGGTGGGTCTTCGAGGACAAGGGCTCGCACGAGCTCCGGCGCCTCGGCCGCCGCGATAAGCGCCGCGACCGCGCCGAGAGAGTGGCCGATCACGATGGCCGGCGCCTTCACGACCTCGCGCAGGACGCGCAGCGCGTCGTCGGCGAAGGAACGCAGCTCGTAGCTCGATGCGCGCTCGCTCCGGCCGTGACCGCGCTGGTCGTATGAGACGACGCGATAACGCGTCGCGAGGCGCGGGAAGATGTTCTCCCAGTCCTCGGACCGATAGAGGCTCGCGTGGATCAGGAGGATCGGCGGCTCGCCCGGCGCGCCGTCGCCAGCGTCGTAGTAGGAGAGCTTCGGTTCGCCCTTCAGGGTCCGCGCGCGCGGCAATCGCTTCGGCATCGGTCGCAGTATGCGAAATACGCGAGAATCGCCGCGTGGTGGCACGCCGAGTACGCCTCGATCAGCTGCTGGTGCAGCGTGAGCTCGCGCCGAGCCGCGAGCGGGCCCAGGCGCTGATCCTCGCCGGCGCGGTGCGCGTGTCCGGCGATCGCGCCGACCGTGCCGCGGCTCCGGTGGCCGAGGACGCCGTCGTGACGATCGAAGCGGGGCCGCGCTTTGTGTCGCGCGGCGGGGAGAAGCTGGAGGGTGCGCTCGACGACTTCGGTGTCGACGTGGCGCGGATGGTCGTCCTGGACGTCGGCTCGTCCACCGGTGGCTTCACCGATTGCGTTCTGCAGCGCGGAGCGGCACGCGTCTATGCGGTCGACGTGGGGAAGGGGCAGCTCGACTGGAAGCTGCGAAGCGACGAGCGCGTGCGTGTCATGGAGGGCATCAACGCTCGTGAAGGCTTCGACCTGCCCGAGCCAGTCGACCTCGTCGTCGCGGACGTCTCCTTCATCTCGCTCCGGCTCGCGCTGCCGCCCTCGTTTCGCCACCTGCGGGAACGTGGCCCCGTCATCGCTCTGGTGAAGCCGCAGTTCGAGGCGGGACGCGAGGCCGTCGAGAAGGGCGGGATCGTCCGTGACAGCGCCGCGCGCGCGTCGTCGGTCG
>DATEZK010000006.1:0-5784 GCA_035255665.1 Candidatus Limnocylindria bacterium | reverse complement strand
GCTGGAGCACCGCGAGGGTGCTGGCGGTCACCGACGGTTCGCGCGTCGCCGGGTTTGTGAAGCCCGTCCCGAGCCGCATGCGCTCGGTGTTCTGCGCCATCAGCGTGAGGAGCACGTACGGCTCCTTCCAGAGCACGTGGCTGTCGAAGATCCAGCCGTATGTGAAGCCGCTGCGCTCCGCGAGTCGCGCGAGGCTTATCGCGCGCTCGAACGTGACATCCGGCTTCAGCGTGAACCCGAACTCCATGAGAGTCGGGAGTCTAGAAGCCCGGCCAGCTGTCCTTCAGCAACTTGCGCTCGATCTGCGCCAGCTCGTGGCTGTAGACGTCGAACTGCCCGCGCCGGACCGCCTCGAGCGCGCGATCGTGATGATCGAGCGCCGAGGCCTCGCGGCTGTCGTAGCCGAAGAAGTAGGCAGCCACATCGAGGACGACGAGAGCACCAGCGAAGACCAATAGTTCCATTTCTGTGCCGCCTTTCATGCCAACCGCTGTAACCACCGTTGACATGAAACGATGGTGCGCTAAGATGTAACCATCGTCAAGCCCATACGGAGGTAAAGTGCGAGACATTCCACGCGCTGACCACGACGTCGAGTTCGTCGGCGGCTCTCTCGCGCTCGACTTCGCCAACACGCTCGGTGGCACGCACACCGCCCCGAGCCACGAGCACATCGTCGAATACGCCGACCTGGTCGAGTTCTGTCGTCTGGCGGGGACCATTTCGCCCTCGCAAGGCCGGCGTCTGGTCGAGGAAGCTATTCGACAGCCGGCGCGCGCCGCGGCCGTGCATCGCCGCGCCGTTTCCCTGCGGGAAGCGATCTGGCGTGTCTTCGACGCCTACGCGAAGAACCAGCGCGCAGAGCCGACCGATCTTTCGACCATCCACGAGGAAGAGCTCGCCGCACTTCGCCACGCGCGATTTCAGCCGAGCGCGTCTGACGTCGAATACGCGTGGTCGGACGACCTTCTGCTGGACCGCCCGCTCTGGGCGATCGCACGATCGGCAGCGGAGCTGCGCCGGTCGAAGGACGACCTCGCTCGCGTTCGCGAGTGTGGCTCGGACACATGCGAATGGCTCTTCATCGACAAGAGCCGCAACCACACGCGTCGGTGGTGCGATATGAACGACTGCGGCAACGCCGCGAAGGTCCGCCGCTTCCGGCAACGGCAGCGCGCCCCTAAGGCGAAGGCTTCCCGCTAGACCACTCGCTCGCGTGCTCGATCTCCACCCGGACGATGGGGCGGCCGTCGAGCGAGAGCGTCTCGTACTGCGAATACTTCGCTCGCAGCAGCACTGCGGCAGCGTCGCGCTCCTCACCGGTCTCGAGGATCGTCGCGATGCCTTCGAGCATCACCCACGCGAGCCGGGACCAGTCCTCGTCGTAGCGATCGACGACGACCGCGACCCGGCCGTTCGTCTCGATGTTCCGCACGCGACGCAGCGCGTGCCAGTCATCCTCGCGCTTCGGCTTGCGGTCGAGCGGCGTGTAGAGGACGCCCTCGCGCCAGACGAACACGATCGGCACGGCGTGCGGCCTCGCGTACTGGTCTGCCGTGGCGAGATGCGCGACGCGTGCGGTCGCGAGCAGCTCGCGCGCGGCGGCGGAGAGGCTAGGCACGCAGGCGGGGGAGTATCTCGCGCGCGTATAGGCGCATCGCCCGCTCCTGATCCTTGCCGGGGAAATGGAAGATCAGGTGGGTGAAGCCCCAGTCCACGTAGCGGCGGACCTTCTCGACGTGCTCGTCGGGATCGGTCGACACGATGAACCGCGTGTGTGCGCGATCCGCGGCCGCCTCCGCCCGGCGCTCCATCTCACGTGGATCCTCGACACCGGCCTTGTCCTCGGCCGGTAGCGCGAGCGCCGCCCACTCGCGGGTATCGGCCATCGCGCGGTCGCGGTCCGCGTCGAACGAGACCTTCATCTCGATCGTCCGCTCGATCTTCGCGGGCTCCCGCCCGGCCTCGCGCGCGCCGGTCTCGACGGCCGGCAACAGCGTCTCGCGGTACAGCTCGTCGCCCTTTCCACTGGTGCAGATGAAGCCGTCGGCCTCTTTGCCCGCGTACGTCGCGGTCTGCGGCCCAGCGGCCGCGATGTACAGCGGGACACCGTCCCTCGGCTTGTCGAAGATCTTCGCCCCGCGCGTCTTGAAGTACTTCCCTTCGAACGTGACGTAATCGTCCGACCAGAGCAGCTTCATCAGCTTGACGGCCTCCCGCAGCCGGCGGAAGCGTTCCGCGGGCTCGGGCCACTCGGTCGCGAGGACCGGCGTCTCGTTCATCGACTCGCCCGATCCCACGCCGAGGAAGAAGCGGTCCGGGAACATGAGCGCGATCGTGGCCGCGGCTTGGGCAACGATGGCCGGGTGATAGCGGAACGTCGGTGTCACGACGCTCGTTCCCATGCGCACGCGCGACGTCTTCGCGCCGAGCGCGCCCAGCCAGGCCCACGAGAACGGCGCGTGACCGCCGGTGTCGCGCCATGGGTGGAAGTGATCGCTCACGACCACGCTGTCGAAACCGAGCTCTTCGGCGAGGACGCCGTAGCGGAGGAGATCGCTGGGCGCGAACTGCTCCGCGGACGCCTTCCAGCCGAGTGTCAACATGGCGCGCACATCGTATGAGGAAGCCGTGACGGCACTCTCCATCACTGCGGTCAACGGCCTGCCGGAGATCCGGCCGGGTGACGATCTGGCGACGCTCATCCGGGACGCTGCGCTCGCGCAGCGTGAAGCTATCCGCGACGGCGACATCGTGGTCATCGCGCAGAAGATCGTGTCCAAGAGCGAAGGGCGGATCGTGCGGCTCGCGGACGTCGTGCCGGGGGAGCGCGCACAGCAGATGGCGGCGGAGTCCGGCAAGGACGCGCGCCAGATCGAAGTCGTGCTCTCGGAGTGCGCGAAGATCGTGCGCTGGGAGCGCGGCATCCTGATCTGCGAGACGCGACACGGCTTCGTCTGCGCGAACGCCGGCGTCGATCGCTCGAACGCCGGCGCGCCCGACACCGTCGTGCTCCTTCCGGTGGACCCCGACGCGTCGGCGACGCGGCTGCGCGACGCGTTCCGTCGCATGGGCGCGACGGTGTCCGTCGTCGTCACCGACACGTTCGGGCGGGCATGGCGCGAAGGTCACACCAACGTCGCGATCGGGCTCGCGGGACTGCCCGCGCTCAAGCGTTACGTGGGTCAGCGCGATCCCGAGGGTTATGAGCTGCGCGTCACCGAGATCGCCGTCGCGGACGAGCTCGCCGGCGCGGCCGAGCTCGTCATGGGAAAGCTCGATCGCTGCCCCGTCGCGCTGGTGCGTGGGTTCACACTCGACGAGCCGGCGGAGACCGCGCAGGAATACGTCCGTCCAGCAGACCGCGACCTGTTCCGCTAGAAACACAGGCTATGAGTGCCGCCGTGCGACGCGAGCTGACGCAGGCCGAGCGCGATTTCCTGCACGAGCCGCGTTTCGCGGTGCTCGGGACCACGAATGAGGACGGCTCCGCTCACCTCACGGTCATGTGGTACGCGCTCGAAGGCGACGAGATCATGTTCAACACCGCGGCCGGCAGGAAGAAGCCGGAGAACCTGGCCCGCGATCCGCGCGCGTCGCTCATCGTCCCGGACGAGTACAAGTTCGTGCGCGTGGAGGGAACGGTCCGGGCGAACGACGATCAGCAGGTCGCGCAAGCGGATATCCGTAAGCTGGCCCTCCGCTACTACCAGAGCGAGGAGCGGGCGCAGCGTGGCGTGGACGCTGGCTGGGCGAAGCAGCATCGGATCACGTACCGCATGCCCGTGCGCCACGTGTACAGCTCGGGGTTCTGATGCAGGACACCAACGTCACACCGCCGGACGAGCGCTGGGAGCCGCTCAGTCTCGATGAGGTCAAGAAGCTTCTCGGCCCTGTGTCGGCGCCGTGGTGGATCGCGGGTGGCCACGCGCTCGACCTGTTCATTGGCCACGAGACGCGCAAGCACGTCGATGTCGATGTCGCCGCGCTGCGTCGCGACCAGCAGGCGTTCCGCGATGCGCTCGGGAAGTGGGACGTGCGGATCGCGCATGCCGGTGAGCTCATCCCCTGGAAAAAGGGGGACACGCTCAAGCCCGAGCATCACGATGTCTGGGCCCGCGAAACGTCGACCGATCCGTGGCGCGTCGAGATCCTCTTTGAGGAGAGCGAGGGCAAGCGGTGGGCGTATCGACGCAATCCGCGCATCGGGCTCAACATCGCGGATCTCGGACGACACGATGCGAACGACAACCAGTTCATCCGGCCTGAGGTGAATCTCCTGTACAAGTCGAAGGATCCGCGGCCGGTCGACGAAACCGACTTCCTCTACGCGCTGCCCGGCCTGGATGTCGCGCAGAAGGGCTGGCTGGTCGGAGCGCTGTACACGATCGACCCAACGCACCGCTGGTTAGAGCGCTTGAAATGAAAGAGGCCCGCCTTTCGGCGGGCCTCTTCGTTTCAGCGGATCGGTGCGCTAATTAAGCGTATCGACGGGTCGCTGAAGGCCGGACCTGCTCGAAGCAGGAGCTGCAGTACACGGGCTTGTCGCCGCGCGGCTGGAATGGCACGCGCGCCTCGTTGCCGCAGTTGCTGCAGGTGGCCGAGAAGAACTCTCGGGGTCCACCCATGCCACGGCTCTCGCCGTACGAGCTGCCGGCGCCGCCGCCGTTCGCGCGGCGTGCCGCACGACAGCTCGGGCATCGGCCTGGCTCGTTGACCAGACCACGGGTCTG
This sequence comes from Candidatus Limnocylindria bacterium, assembly GCA_035255665.1. Classification (GTDB taxonomy): domain Bacteria; phylum Chloroflexota; class Limnocylindria; order P2-11E; family P2-11E; genus CF-39. The sequence goes on along the minus strand of DATEZK010000006.1, from coordinate 1,051 downwards.
GTAGAACTCCTGTTCCCCAGAAGTCCAGATGAATTCCTGATTGCAGTCTTTGCAAGTCAGGGTTTTGTCAGAGAAGCTCATTATTGAAGCTTCCTCCCTTATGTAGTTGCTGACGCCTTGAGCAACTCGCCAGGGTTCGGGAGGAAGAAAAGCCTCAGAACGCCCGCGTTGATAACTCTCGCCGCCGCGTGTCCCTTGCGGGACGACATCATTGTACCTGTTCTGCGGCGCTCACACCATCATTTCGGGTGCTTTTCATCGCGCCAGGGGCTCGGCAGCTTGTCCGCGGGAAACGTGCGCGGAAAAGCCTCACCGAGCCATTCATCGAACCATTCGCCCGAACGGAACCAGGAGCGCGGGAATGTGCCGATCTGCGAATAACCCGACTTCTGATTCGCGCGCCAGCTCCCTTGGTTCGCGAGCGCGATCCAGTTGTGCGTGCGGTGCAGACCGAGCTCGTTCCACACGAACGCCATCCGCAGCCGTATCGCTTCGCTCGCGATGCCCTTGCCATAGAGATCGTGTCGCCCGATGAAGATCCCGGTCTCGCCATCGCGGTTCGTCCAGTTGATGTCGAAGATGCCGTTGAGGCCGACCGTGTCTCCCCGATAGGCGATCGACCAGAACACCATGTTCTGGTTCTCGTGGTCCTTCTTGAGACGCTCCTCCGCGGTCGCCGGCGTCTCGCTGGTGAAGCGCGGTCCCCAGAAGCGCGTGACCTCGGGCAGCATCCCCCAGGTCCGGAACAGGTGGTAATCCTCAAGCACAGGCGGTCGCAGCTCGACGCCGTTCTCCCCGACGATGCGCGGACCAAGCATCAGCCGACCGCTCCGAAGGGAACGTACTCGCGCTCGCTCTTGGCCCACCGCTCGTCCCACGTCGCGCGCTGCATCAACAGCCAGACCTCGTCTGCGTACGCCCCGTCGCGATAGTGCACCTCGTGGCCGCGCGCGAACTCCGTGTACCCGAGCCGCTCTGCGATGCGGAGTGCCGCGACGTTATCCGCGCGCACTTCAGTGCCGCAACGCTGGAGGTCGAGGTAGTCGAAGAA
>DATEZK010000005.1:0-6457 GCA_035255665.1 Candidatus Limnocylindria bacterium | reverse complement strand
CTTGATCCGCCCCGATGAATTGACGGCGCGCTCACCCCAGTTCGATGTAGCGGAAAGCCTCCGCCGCGGGCACGTTCCACGTCGCACCGATGCTCTTTGCCCAGGTCCGCATCCGTTTGGGGAATTCGGTGCGGCCGCCGAGCTGCGACTTGTGCGACTGCAGCGCCTTGATCTTCTTGTCCAGCGTGCCGCTGATGTCGAACCACACGTTGGGGTCGCGCGTACCGAAGAGAAGGACCCGTGACACGCGGTGCTTCGCGAGCTTCCCGCTGCTCAGCTGCTCCGGAAAGAAGAGGTGATCCCGTGCGGCAATGACCCCATCCATTCCGGACCAGCCCGCGACGCGGTGATCCGGGTGGATCTGGAAGTGGCTCCACGGGTCATTGGTGAAGACGAGGTCGGGCTTGTGGAGGCGGATGGCAAGGCAGACCTCCTCGCGCAGCGCCATCGACCGCTCGAGCTCACCGTCGTGGTGGCGCAGGAATACGAACTCCTTCACACCGATCGCCTCGCCGGCGGCGCGCTGCTCCTTCTCACGCGTTTCCGCCAGCACTTCAGGCGCCATCTTCGGATCGTGCGTGCCTTTGTCGCCGCTCGTGAGAAGGCAGTAAGTCACGTGCGTTCCGCGCTCGATGAATCCGGCGAGCGTCCCCGAGCAGCCAAAGTCGACGTCATCCGGATGCGCGACGATCGCCATGGCGCGTTTCGGGATCGGGAAAGCGTCGGCCATTCCTAGACCTCCAGCGCTGGAGACGATGCCAGAACCGAGTCGTAGAGGGCGGCGATCTTCTCGCCGACGCTCTGCCACGTGAAGTGCTCGGCGCGATCGCGCGCTCCGTGAGCAAGGTGCATGCGCAGGCGATGGTCGGCGAGCACCTTCTCGATCGCATCCGCGAGGGCCTGGTCGTCGCCGGCGGGTACGAGCAGCCCGGACTCGCCGTCCTCGATGAGCGTCTGCAGGCCACCGACCCGCGTGCCGACGACCGGTGTGCCGCAAGCCATTGCTTCGAGTGCCACGAGACCGAACGACTCGGTGAGCGAGGGCACGGCGCACACATCAGCGGCGGCGTAGTACAGCGCGAGGGTCTCCTGGTCGAGCGAGCCGACGAAGTTCACGTTCGCCTCCATACGGTGCTCGTGCACCAAGCGACGAAGCTCGTGGATCTTCTCTGTCTCGTCTGCGTCGTCCCCAGGGTCGAGTGCGCCGCCGACAACGAGGAGGCAGACGTCGCTGCGGAGGTCGGGCCGGCGGATGAAGAGCAGGCCGAGTGCGCGGAGGAGAACGTCGATCCCCTTGATCTGCTCGATGCGACCGACGAACAGGACGATCCGCTGGCACTGGTCGCGCCCGAGGCGTTCGCGCGCGTCCGCGGTGCGCATCGGACGGAACAGGTTCGGGTCGACGCCGCAGGGGATGACGTGGACCTTCGCCGGATCCGCACCGTAGAGGTCGCGCAGCTCGGCGAGCTCGATCTCGCTCGCGGCCACGAGCGCCGCGGACTCCGCAGCGGCCTGGCGTTCGATCGTCACGCGCACGTCGCTCTCGCCATCGATGTCCTCGTCCATCACCTCGCGCTTCACCAGACCGAGCGTGTGGAACATCTGGATGCGCGGCACGGACCACCGCGACGCGAGGCTGCGCGCAACACTCGCTGACAACCAGTAGTGCGCGTGGATCAGGTCGTACGTCCGGCCCTCCGCTTTGACGTGCTCATCGAGCTTGGCGGTGAACTCGTCGAGGTGGTCGTACACGTCCATCTTCGGCCAGTAGCCGATCGGTCCCGACTCGATGTGTATCACGCGTGCGTTCTCGCCGAGCTGCTGGATCCGCGGGTCGTACCTCTCGCGCCAGCGCGTGAACACGTCGACCTCTATGCCACGCTGCCCGAGCACGCGCGCGAGCTCGCGCACGTATACGTTCATCCCGCCGGAGTCCCGACCGCCGAGCTTTGCGAGCGGGCACGCGTGGACCGAGAGCATCGCGATGCGGCGCGTCATGGTCGAGTTGCCTCGAGCCGGCCGAGCCAGCGATCCGTTGCGCCGAGGTCGTACTTGTATGGCTCGTCACCACGGAGCAGGTCGTACGTGTCGAAGCGCTCACGGATCGCCTCTCGTATCGCCCAGGCGTGGCCGACGATGCCGATCGATAGCGACGCGAGCGCTGGGTCGTACGCGGCGTTGTAAAGAGCGAGCGTGCCCCGGTACGCGAACGCGAACAGCACCGCCGCATCCTTATCGTGCGCGCGCAGCACGCCGAGGCGCAGGCGTCCGAGCGGCGCGAGGGCGTCGGCGATGTCGCGGAAGAAGCGCTCCACGTCCGGCGTCATGAAGTCCGCCTTCTCGCCGCGTGAGAGCCGATGCAGCGCGAAGAAACGATCGAGCGTCGCGCCGCGCTCCGCGTCGGTCGCCCAGCGAAAGGTCGCCTTGGTCGCGTTCTCGAGGCGGCGGATCTTCCGCCGCAGCTCGTGCCGCTCCTTCTTCCCGAGGCCCTGCACATATGTGTCGAAGTCGCCGGGCAGGGCGAGGCGCGGGCTCGTGATCAGCCGCGAGCGGTCGACTCGGTAGCCGCTGTCGGCCAGCACTATGGCGGCAACGTCGAGCGTTGGAACGTCCTCAGGGACGAACTCGAGGCGGACCCGTCGCGGCGTCTCGCGGACGATCCACCCGCAGACCGCGGTCGCGACCTCGCGCTCGTGACCGGTCGGGGCGACAACATCCTGTTCATCGGTGAGCTCGCCGCCGGCGAAACGGAGCGTGCCGTCTGCATCGCGCGCGAGTGCCGCGATGCCGTACGGCGGGTCGCCCACCGCGAGCGTTAGCGCCTCGGCAGTGTCATGTTCGCGCGTCACCGCGATCCACTCCGGAGTGAGGAAGATGCTGGCTGGGGATCGCCGTTCGGCGACCTCTGACCACACACCGGAGAGCTCGGCGGGGGCGCGCGGGGTACAGCCCGCGTCTGGCCCGGTCGTGAGGGTCACGTGCTTCCGAGTTTAGGGGGCACGCCGGATGAACGTTCCGTGTCCTACCTATCATTCCCGCGTGCCCGAGCGCGACGCGCCACGCGTCGTGATCGCTCCCCAATCGTTCAAAGGCAGTGCCGACGCGGTCGCCGTCGCGAGCGCGATCGCGCGCGGCATTCGACGCGTGTGGCCGCGCGCCCAGTGCGTCGAGCTACCGCTCGCGGATGGGGGAGAGGGGACCGCGCTTGCTCTCGTGCGCGCGACCAGCGGCGAGTTGCGCAAGGCGCGTGTGCACGATCCGCTCGGCCGCGAGATCGACGCACAGTGGGGCGTGCTCGGTGACGGCACCACCGCGGTCCTCGAGATGGCCGCGGCAAGTGGTCTGCCGCTGCTGCGAGAAGACGAACGCGATCCACGCGTCACGACCACGCGTGGCACCGGCGAGCTCATCCTGGCCGCGGCCGCATCGGGTGCGCAGCGCATCGTCATCGGTATCGGCGGCAGCGCGACGAACGACGGCGGAGCCGGCATGGCGCGCGCGTTCGGGTACCGCTTCTTCGACGCGACGTCGCGCGAGCTGCCGGAGGGCGGAGGCGCGCTCGCGCGTCTGGCGCGCATCGAGGGGCAGACCGATCCGCGACTGGTCCGCCCCGCGATCGACGTCGCGTGCGACGTGCGGAATCCGCTCCTCGGCCCTGAGGGGGCGACCGCCGTCTATGGACCGCAGAAGGGCGCGACGCCCGAGATCCAGCGCCAGCTCGAGGCGGCGCTCACCCGCTATGCGGATGTCGTCGAGGCGTTCGTGGGTCGCGACGTGCGGAGCGTTCCGGGAGCGGGCGCGGCCGGCGGACTGGGCGCGGGGCTCATCGCATTCCTCGACGCGCGGCTCGTGTCGGGGTCGGCGCTCGTTCTGGACGCCGTGGGCTTCGACAAGCGACTCGTCGGAGCGGATCTCGTGGTGACGGGTGAGGGTCGTATCGATGGACAGAGCATCTACGGCAAGCTCACTCATGCGGTGACGATCGCGGCGAAGCGTCGCGGCGTTCCTGTTGTCGCTGTCGCGGGGATCCTCGGTCCTGGTCAGCAGGCGATGCGCGATGCCGGGATCCAAGCGATCGAGACGCTGGCGGGCGACACGCAGGCAGACCGCGACGCGGCGATGCGCGACCCGCTGCCGCGCATCGAAGACGCCGCGGAGCGATTGGCTCGTGCTCGTGCAGCAGTGCGCGGAAGCCGGTAGGGTCTAGCCCCATGCTCGGCCCGCCGATCCCCACCGATCGGACCTCCAGCCTCGAGCTTGTTCGCATCACCGAAGCCGCCGCGATCTCGGCTGCGCACTGGATGGGCCACGGGGACAACGACCGTGCGGATGAGGCCGCGGTCGAGGCGATGCGCAAGGCGATGGACGAGGTGGCGTTCAACGGAACGGTCGTCATCGGCGAAGGCGAGCGCGACGAGGCGCCGATGCTCTACATCGGTGAAAAGGTGGGCCGCGGTGAGGGTCCCGAGGTCGACATCGCGGTCGATCCCCTCGAGGGCACGAACCCCGTCGCTAAAGGACGCGCGAACGCGCTCGCGACGCTCGCGGTGTCGGAGCCCGGCGGTCTGCTGCACGCGCCGGACACCTATATGGAGAAGCTCGTCGTTGGAAAACCCGCCGCGGGAAAGGTCGATCTCGACCGCCCCGTCGCGGAGAACCTCAAGATCATCGCGAAGTCGCTGAGTCGCGACGTGGACGATCTCACCGTCGTCATCCTCGACCGGCCGCGTCACGCGGAGCTGATCGCGCAGGTGCGCGCCGCCGGAGCGCGCATCAAGCTCATCGAGGACGGCGACCTGATGGCCGCGATCTCGGTCGCAGTCGCGGGCACCGGCGTGCACGCGGTGATGGGGACCGGCGGCGCGCCGGAGGGTGTCCTTGCCGCGGCTGCGCTCCGCTGCCTCGGCGCGGAGATCCTCGGTCGGCTCAAGTTCCGCAACGATGCCGAGCGTGAGCGCGCGAAGAAGATGGGTGTCGTCGACTCTGGCCGGGTGTACCGCACCGAAGACCTCGCGAGCGGCCGGGACGTGCGATTCGTTGCGACGGGCGTGACCGATGGCGACCTGCTCCCGGGTGTCCGCTTCTTCGCAGGGGGCGCGCGGACTCACTCGGTGCTCATGGACCGGCGCCTCGGAAAGCTGCGGTTCATCGACACGCACCACTTCGAGGATCCCGCGAACCCGCCCGTCGTTCGCCTCACGTAGAACGTCCTGTCGATTGTCAGTTGACGGTGCGCCGGACGGAGCGTAGCCTCTCGCGCCGTGCCCACGCGCACTCGCCAGCGTCGCTCCGCTCCCGAATCGCCGGCCTTGAAGCAACTGGGTCAACGCCTGCGTGAGGCACGCGCCGCGGCTGGACTCAGCCAGGCGCAGCTCGGTGCGCCCTATTACACGCGCGCGCACGTGAGCGCGATCGAGCTCGGCAAGATCCGCCCGGCGATGAAGTCGCTCGAACACATGGCGGCAAAGCTCGGGAAGCCTGCTTCGTACTTCATGGAGGACGCCGCGATCGAGCGAAATAGACGCGAGATCGCGTTTGACGTTGATCGTGTCGCGGCACTCTCGTCGAGACCGACCGCCGCCGATTGCATCCGCGAGGCCGACCAACTTCTGGAGAGAAATGGTCTGTCGACACGGCAGCGATGCCGCGTTCATTGGGCGCGCGGTCGCGCGTTCAACCTCGCCGAGCGACCGACTGAAGCGGTTCGAGACCTGACGATCGCGCAGCGCCTGGTGGATCAGATCGGTGATGGAGGTCTCGCGCGAGCGATCGAGTACGAAATCGCAGCGGCGGCACGCGGAAGCGGCGACTCTCGTCGCGCACGCGAGCTGTTCCAAACACTTCTTCGCACACTTGAGCGCAACAAGGATCGAGATCGCCTGCTCCGCGTCCGCGTTCTCCAGGCTCTTGGAGCCGTGTCGGTTGATCTCGGCGAGCCGCAGGCGGCGTCGGGGTATTTGACCTCAGCGCTGGAGTGGGCTCAGGACGTCGGCGAGCTTTCTGCGCTCTTTGCCATCTACTACGCGCTCGCGGTGTCGCATCGTGCCCAGGGAGAGCTCGAGGCCGCCACGACAGCGCTCCAGCGAGCTCTCGCGACCAGCGAAGTGGCCAAGGATGTGGCGGCGACTGCGATCGTCCACAACATGCTTGCGGTGATCGCTGCCGACGGTGGACGCCTACACGCGGCGTACGAGCACGCCGATCGCGCGATCGATCTTGGGCGAATGGCGGGGCCGATCGTGTACGTCGCCCACTACCTCAACACAAAGGCTGAGTGCGCCGCGAAGCTCGGCGACTGGACCACAGCCGAGCGCGTTGCGCGAGAATCATTCGCCCTTGGCTCGAGCGAGGGGAGCCCGGAGGCGGTCGCGGCCGCGCGCGTCGCGCTCTCTCAGGTCCTCGAACACCGCGGTGAAGGTGCGGCGGCGAGCGCGGAGCTCCACGAGGCGGCCGAGAT
>DATEZK010000004.1:0-4183 GCA_035255665.1 Candidatus Limnocylindria bacterium | reverse complement strand
CATCTGAACGAGGGTCGCGACGCGCTGGCGATCGCGCGCCGTTCGGCGGACGCGCGTGAGTGGATGAGCGAACGCGCGCGGTGACAGGACGCCGGTGACCGCAGCCGGCACGATCTGCGCCTCAGGCGCGAACCGGAAGATGACGTCCACGCTCGCCGACCACGGCAGCAGCGCGCCCTCGGCACCGAGGACCGCCGGGTCAGGCTCGAGACGGCCGGCGGGGAAGAGCAACACGACGCCCCCGCGGCGTAGGTCGCGACTCACAGCTCTGATCCAGCCGAGCTGGGACGCACCGGTCGCGCCAAGGAAGATCAGATGCGGGCCCAGTCCGCGCATCGCGTGGAGAAATGGATAGTCGGCGGCGACGATGCGGACGTCCGGACGATCCAGTGCCGCGATGAGCGCGGCCGCATCGGTAAGACCGGGGTGGTTCGCGACGAGGAGGATCGGACCGCTTCGCGGGACCCGATCGAGCCCGGCGACCTCGACGCTCGCGGAGAAGTGGTCGAGCGTCCAACGCGCCGCATCGGGGAGCGCCCGCGAGGCGAAGGCCGCGTCCGTCGCGACAAACTCGCGCGCAACGCGCCGCGCCGCGGGTCGCAGGACCGCGCGCGCGGCCGCACCACCTGGACGGCCGTGTTCCCAGCCCAGTGCCTCCGCGCCCTCGCGCGCAAGGATGCCGGTTAGCAGATCGAGCTGGCTCAAAGAACGCCGAGGACGTTGCGCGCGAGCGCTCTGAGCGACGGCTTTGCCGTCGCGCCCGCGCCGCGCGCCCCGCGCTCGAGCGCGCGGATCGCCGTGCGCGTATCCAGGTCGTCGTCAAGCGCCGCGAGCACCTCGCGGGTCGCCGCATCGCGGCCGATGGGCCCGACCGCGCCGCGGCCAAGTGACTCGACCAGCGCCGCGGCACGCTCTCCTGCCCGCACGAGCTCGGCCTCGTCGTGATCGAACGGACGACGGTAGTGGCGGTCGAGGAGATACAGCCGCAGCGCCTGCCGTGTCGTCGTCTCCAAGGCCGTGCGCACGAAGATCATGTTGCCCAGCGACTTCGACATCTTCTCGGCCTCGAGACGCACCGGACCCGTGTGCATCCACCAGCCAACGAAGGGCCGTTGTCTCGTCGCGCACTCCGACTGCGCGATCTCGTTCTCGTGGTGCGGGTACACAAGATCGCTGCCGCCGCCGTGGATGTCGATGCGCGGACCCAGATGGCGCAGCGACATCGCCGAACACTCGATGTGCCAGCCTGGCCGACCTCGCCCGAACCGGCTCGGCCATGTCGGCCCGCTCGGCACACGGCGCCAGAGCGCGAAGTCGATCGGATGCCGGCGCTCTGGATCGTCGAGCGCCGAGTCGTCCTGAGCCGCGAGGATCCGGCGCATACGTGCCACCGCGAACCGCGACAGCTCACCGTAATGGGGGGCACGTGACGTATCGAAGTACACGCCACCTTCGATCTCGTAGGCGCAGCCCTTCCTGAGGAGCGATTCGATCATCAGGCGCATCGCCGCGAGCTCCCGCGTCGCGTGCGGTATCACGTCGGGTTTGCGCCAGCCGAGGCGGCGCATGTCGGCGAGGAACGCGCGCTCCTCGCGCCGGCCGAGATCGCGCCAGCTCACTCCGTCGCGAGCCGCGCGTTGCAGGATCGACTCGTCGATGTCGGTGACGTTCTGCGCGTAGCGAACGGTGGTGCCGCTCGCTTCGAGATGCCGCACGAGCACGTCGAACGCCAGGAACGTGCGCGCATGGCCGAGGTGCGTCGTGTCGTACGGGGTGACCCCGCAGACGTAGAGCGTGATCGGAACGGAACGTGGACGGAACGGGACGACCGCGCGGCGTCGCGTGTCGTAAAGACGGAGCACTGACCGCTGACGATATCCTCGCGACGCATGCCGCGCTCCTTGTTGCCGGACATCGACACGACGCTCGACACGATCAAGCGCGTCGTGTCCGTGCCGACCGCGCCGTATCACGAGTTCCGCGTACTTCGCGCGATCCGGCGGGAGCTGGAGCGGAGCGGCATCAAGGTCCACGAGGACGCGTACGGCCAGGTCTCCGCGCGCGTCAGCCGCGGCCATCCCAAGCGCGCGCTCGCGCTCATCGCACACACCGACCACCCGGCGTTCGAGGTGACGGAGGCGCATGGTCGCGAAGGTCGCGCACGCATCCTTGGCGGCCTCTACGCGGAGTTCTTCGCATCCGCCGTCCAGGTGATCGTCTACGACGACGGGGAGGGCGCGCCGTTCGCCGCGACGCTCGATGACTACGTCTCCGCACCCGACGTGGTCCACAACTCGCCTGGTCATTGCCGGATCCGAGGGGTCGCCGAGCTGCGCGCCGGTCAGTGGGCGGTCATGGACCTGTCGCCCTTCGTCGTGAGCGGCGACGAGCTGCATCTGCGCGCCGCCGACGACCTGGCGCTGTGCGCGGTCGTCATCCTCGCACTCGCCGGACTGCGCGACGATCCACGGCCGCACGACGTACACGCCGTCTTCACGCGCGGCGAGGAGACCGGTCTTTACGGCGCACGCCTCGTCGCGGAGGACGGCCTGCTGCCCGAGGACGTCGTCGTGGTGTCGCTCGAGGCAAGCCGCGCGCTCGCACACGCGGCGCCGGGACGCGGCGTCGTCGTGCGCGCCGGCGATGTCTACAACACGTTCGACAACGACGCCGAGCGCTTCTTGCGCGTCGCGCGGGAAGAGCTGGCCGCCGCAGGTATCGCGACACAGCGCGCGCTGCTCACCGGTGGCACCTGCGAATCATCCGTATTCGTGCGAATGGGCTGGAGCGCGACAGGTATCGCTGTACCGAACGTGAACTACCACAACCAGGGCGAGCACGCTGGCACGTTCACGCCCGAGATCGTTCGCCTATCGGACCTTCGGAGCGCCGTCGCGCTGCTCACCGAGGCGGCCGCCGCAGCGGGGGCCGACGCGGAGGAGTCGTGGTGGCCGGAAGTGAAGGTCGTTCCACGCCAGCTGCGCGACCTGCTGCGCATTCGACGGTGAAGCGCTGCTACCGAAAAAGTTTGACGGTGCGTTACGACATTGGCCACTTGACGAGACCTCCATGCGCGGGTGTAGAACAGTGATGTTCCGCGGAACGGAGCAGAGAAGGCCTAGCACCAACGTCACTGGAGGTGTCATGGTCCGGCTGCATAAGGTGTTCGGAGTCCTTCAGGTCGATCGATGACGCCCTCGGCGGAAGGGGGCCACACTGATCGGCGGGCTCAAGCGGTTTATTGATGTAGGAGCACCTAATCACACTTCGGTGTGATCGCCCACATCTCGGCCGGAAGTGAGGCCTGTAGCTTGGGCCCGCGAAGGCAACCAACGCGAACACGAGACGACCCCCGGACGCGGGGGTCGTCTTTTTGTCAACCGTGCTGCACTCCGCGAACGCGGTCGCCCCGCTCCCAATACGCTCGGAGTGGATGGAAAGCACCGGGGAGCTTGCTTGGTTCCGTGCTGAGATCGTGCGCTCCATCCTCCATCCGTTCGATTTCGCCCGATCGCTCGCGCGGGAACACTTCGGGCTTGCCGGCGTGCTCGTCGCGCTCATCGCCGGCGCGGCGCTGGCCTTCGCGGTCGACGCGATGATCCTGACCTCGAAAGGCTTCGCCCTGTTCGATTTCCTGCCCCAGGTGCTCATCGACTCGGTCTTCCTGGGGATCCGGCTCGCCGTCACGGTCGCCGGCGTCGCCACGGTCGGCTACTACGCCGCGCGGCTCCTCCGCGGTCGCGACCTCACGCTCGATCAGGCGTTCACAGCCTTCAGCTTCGCGCCCTCACCGCTGCTGCTCGCGCCGATCGCTGCCCTGCTCGTCGTGCTCGCCCCCGACCTGCTCCCGGTCGCCGGCGCGGTCGCGGCCCTCGCGGTGGTCCGGTCGATCCTCGGTCTGGCCATCAACCTCCGGGCTCTCCTACCGCCCGTTCTCGCGGTCGTGCCCTTCGTCGTCATGCTCGTGACGAGCACGCTCGTGATGCAGGACCAGATCTCGCGCTTCCGGTTCGCCGGCTACGCGGTCGCGCCGCAGCTCGTTGGCGAGTTCGCCGCGACGCCGATGACCGGCACCGCTTTCGAAGCGGCCGACTTCACGATCACCCTGCCACCGGGCTGGAAGAACGTGACGAGCGGGACGCAGGGCGAGGCCGCGCGCTACCAGTCCGACGTCGCGGAGCTG
>DATEZK010000003.1:0-4845 GCA_035255665.1 Candidatus Limnocylindria bacterium | reverse complement strand
CGCGCGGTTTTCTTACTCGGTTCTTACCCGCGCGCTCCTACACTTCGGCCTGTGAACGTCCTCATCGTCGAGGACGATCCCGGAGTGCGGGGAGCCGTGGAGCGGGCGCTTCGCGGCGCCGGCCACCGGACCGAGACCGCCGGCAACGGCGCGAAGGCGCTCGAGGCGGCGACGGCCAGCCCCTACGACGCGATCGTCCTGGACCTCGGCCTGCCCGGCCTCGACGGCCTCGAGGTGTGCCGCCGCCTGCGCTCGTCCGGCAGCAGCGTGCCGGTCCTCATGCTCACTGCGCGCGCGGCAGTCACGGAGCGCGTCGAAGGACTCGACGCCGGCGCCGACGACTACCTCGTGAAGCCGTTCGCTCTCGACGAGCTCCTCGCGCGGCTGCGGGCCTTCGAACGGCGCGCGCCGCAGGGCGGACAGTCTCGCGGCACACTCCGCTTCGAGGACGTCACGCTCGACCGCGACGCGATGATCTGCCGGCGCGGCGATCGGACCATCCAGCTGTCGCGTACCGAGTACCAGCTGCTCGAGCTGTTCCTATCGAATCCGCGCCGCGTGCTCAGTCGCGACGTCATCTTCGACAGGGTGTGGGGCTACGACTTCGGACCCGACTCGAACTCCCTTGACGTGTACATCGGCTACCTGCGCCGCAAGCTCGGCGAGCCGCGGATCATCCACACCATGCGCGGCGTCGGCTACGTGCTGAGGGAAGGATGAGCTTCCGACTTCGCGTGGCGCTCCTCACGGCGGCGGCGGTCGCCGTCGCCGCGATCGCAGCCGGTGCGGTGATGTACGTCCTGGTACAGCAGCAGCTCGACACCGCTTTCAACGACACGCTCAAGACCAGCGCGCAGACCGCACGCCTCCAGGGCGGTCCGCGTCCGGACGTCCGCTTCGGGCACGGCGGCGGTACCGTGCGAGTCGAATACCTCTCGGGTCGGGCAGATATCTTTGCTCAGATCGTCGACAGCGGTGGCGCCATCGTCGGATCGGACCCACAAGCTGGCGAGTCGCCGGAGCTCGTCACGCGCGAGGTGCTCGCGGTCGCGAACGGCCAGAGAGCGGACGCCTTCGCTGACGTGACGACCGCCGGCGGCCACTTCCGTGTGTACGCCGTGCCGTTCACCCCCGGTCGCGCCCTCGAGCTCGCTCGTCCCCTCGCGGAGATCGACACCGCACTTGCGAACCTTCGCCTCGCGCTCATCGGTCTCGGGGTCGGCGCTGCGCTGCTTGCGGCGCTCATGGGCGCTGTGATCAGCCGAGTGGTACTCGCACCGGTCCGCCGCCTCAGCGCCACCGTGAACGAGGTCACGCGCACCCGCGACCTCTCGCGCCGCGTCGCGATGACTGGCCATGACGAGATGGCGCGTCTCGCGGCTTCCTTCGACGGCATGCTCACCGCCCTCGAGATCTCGCTCCGCCAACAGCGCCAGCTCGTGGCTGACGCATCCCACGAGCTACGCACGCCTTTGACGAGCCTCCGCACCAATCTCGAGCTGCTCGCGCGCGGCCAGCCGACCGATCCCGCGGAGCGTCAACAGGTCCTCGTCGAGCTCGTCGGTCAGATGGAACGACTCTCGACGCTGGTCGGCGACCTCATCGATCTCGCTCGCGACGAGGAGGCGACGCTTCCGATCGAGCCCGTTCGCCTCGACGAGGTCGTGGCCGAGGCGATCACCGACGTACGTGGCCGATATCCACGCGTGCGGTTCGAAGCCGCCATCGAGGAGACGATCGTTCGCGGTATCCGTCCGCGCATCGCGCGAGCTGTCACGAATCTTCTCGATAACGCGGGCAAGTGGAGTCCGGCCGGTGGCGTGGTCGAGGTGTCGGTGAAAGATGGCGAGGTGAGCGTGCGCGACCATGGCCCGGGCGTCGCGCCAGAGGACGCGCCGAGGGTCTTCGATCGCTTCTGGCGCGCACCCAACGCGCGATCGCTGCCCGGCTCGGGCCTCGGTCTGTCGATCGTGAAGGACGTCGCCGAATCGCACGGCGGCTCGGTCACGCTTGAGCACGCGAACGGCGGCGGCGCGCGGTTCCGGTTGCGGCTCGCAACGAGCCCCTAGGCCGGCGGCGCGAAGCTGATCAGGTCCGTCCGAGAGAGAGTCACGGCCTGCGGCTGGAGTGCGGTGTTGCGTTCGTTCATGAACCCCGGCTGATTTAGGAGCTGCCAGCGGGCGGTCTGCGTCGCGATCGCGGTGCGCGATGAGATCGCGTCCTCGGGTACGACGACCGTGAGGCCGAGGGCGCATGCCGCGAAGGACGTGTACAGGACCGCGCCGTTCGCCGCCGTGCCGAGCACGACGACACGATGTATGCCGCGCAGCCGTTCCTCCAGGTCGGTGCGGAAGAACTTGTTCGCGCTGCTCTTCACAATCGGCTCGTCATCTCGTCGCCCGAGGTCCGGATGGACCTCCTGTGGAGCGCGGCCAAGCGAGAACATCACCGGCACCCCCTCAGAGCGCGCCCGATCCAGGAAGCGGCGCACTGCCACGAGGCTTCCCTTCGCGGCGGGCACCTTGCCGCACGAGAGATCGGTCAGGTCGAGCACCAGCACGGCCATCGTGGCCGGGTCGAGGCTGACCGGCACCGCACCGGGCGGATCCGGGATGTCCATCGCGGCCAGAGTGCCATGCGCGCACGGAGCGACGCGCGCGCTCCGTCAGTAGGCTGACGCCCGTGCTCGATTGGCTAAGCGTCGACGGGAAGAAGCTCTTGCTGACGCGCGTGCTGCGCACGTTCGCGTACGGCTATCTCACCGTCGTGCTCGGCGTCTATCTCGACGAGCTGGGAATGGATCCGACCGAGATCGGCTTCATCCTGACCGCGGCGATCGCGGGCTCGGCGCTCATGACGGTGTTCTGGTCGCTCGTCGCCGATCGATTCGGCCGCCGCCGGACCGTCGCGACGATGGCGGGCCTCATGGCGATCGGCGGCCTCCTCTTCGCGTTCGGCGGCAGCTTCCTCCCGCTCCTCATCGGTGCATTCACCGGGACGATCAGTGCCACGAGCTCCGAAGTTGGGATCTTCCAGACGGTGGAGCAGGCGATCCTCCCGCAGACCGCGCCGGACGAGCGGCGCACCTGGCTCTTCGCGATCTACAACACGGTCGCGAACCTCGCCGGCGCGCTCGGCTCGCTCGCGGCCGCTTTGATCGTCGTGTTCATCTCGCTCGGACTGCAGGGAGCCGACGCGTATCGGCCGTTCTTCGTCTTCTACGCGATCGTCGGCCTCATCAACCTCGCGGTCTTCCTCACGCTCTCCGATCGGGTCGAGCTGGCAAAGGTCGAGGGCGAACGGCGCTTCCTGGGGATCCGCCGCTCCGGTGGAACGGTGACGAAGTTGTCGCTCCTCTTCGGCCTCGACGCGTTCGCTGGCGGCTTCGTCGTCCTATCGCTCGTCGCGTACTGGTTCCACCTGCGCTGGGGCCTCTCACCGGAGGCTCTCGCCGCACTCTTCTTCTGGGTCAACGTGCTGTCCGGGTTCTCGCTGCTCGCCGCAGGCTGGCTCGCGCAGCGCATCGGACTCCTCAACACCATGGTCTTCACGCACCTGCCGTCGAACGTCCTGTTGATGCTGATCCCGCTGATGCCGTCAGCCGGCCTCGCGATCGCGCTGCTTCTGGCGCGCATGAGCATCTCGCAGATGGACGTGCCGACCCGGCAGTCCTACACGATGGCGATCGTCGACCCAGAGGAGCGGACGGCGACCGCCGGCATCACCAACGTCGCGCGCACGACGGCGGCGGCGATCTCGCCCGCTTTCGTGGGCATGGCGTTCTCCGCCGGCGCGCTCGGGTTGCCGTTCTTCGTCGCCGGCGGACTCAAGATCCTGTACGACGGCCTCATCTACGCGACGTTCCGCGGAGTTCATCCGCCCGAAGAAACGAGGCGTCGTCGCGCGCGATCGAGCTGATCCGCGCGTAGCCCACCGGCCAGCAGGTACTCATCCACGCTGCCGTGAGTCCGTCTGACGTGCGCCAGCACGTCGACAATGTGCTCCGCGTGCGTGACGAATCCTTCGGATCGCTTCGCGCGGATCACGGGATCCGGCTCGTCGCCCAGCCACTCCTCATACAGCGGCTGAAGATATGCATCGCTCGAGGTCCAGTCTTCGGCGACCACCGCGTCGGAGACGCCGGCGAGCGAGAGTAAGAGCGCGGCCACGATGCCGGTTCGTTCCTTGCCGGCGTGACAGTGGATCACCACGCCGCCCGGCACGGCATCCGCCACCGCGGCGATCGCCCGCGCGATGTTGTGATGCGAAAGCTTCGCGGTAAGTACGTACCGTTCGGATGCGCGTTCAGGATCCTTGATCGCCTCCCATTCCGCGGCACTGATGAGAGGCATGCTGACGAAGACCACGCCAGATGGTGGCGCCGCTGCGAGCGGGTTTGGGAACTTCTCCAGCTCGAACGGATCGCGCAGGTCGATGACGGTCTTCACGCCATAGGCGACAAGCGCGGCCACGCCCGCCGGAGCGAGCTTGTTGAGATTGTCGGCGCGCACGACGCGGCGCCACGCGGTGTCCTCTCCCGATCGCATGACAACGCCACCAAGATCGCGCGCGTTCAGAAGGTCCGGCCAAACGAGATGTCGTTCCACGCGTCCTCCACCGACCCAGGCCATTGGGGGCCGCGCAGTATCGCCGCAGAGGACGCGAAAAGAACAGTCTTGTTGTCTTGCGCGAGCAGTCGCAAACTGGAATGGCCGAAGCCGCCCTGTGATCGGCGCTAGGGCTTCCAATCCTTCCGCGAGACGTGAGCGCCGACGCCTGGGTCCTTCGCGGCCGGGTGTTGCTCCATGCGGTCGTACACCCACTCGAACCATTCGAATGCGGCTG
>DATEZK010000002.1:0-4203 GCA_035255665.1 Candidatus Limnocylindria bacterium | reverse complement strand
CCGGCGGCACGTCCCTCAGGTCGAGGCCCTCGATGATCACGATGTTCGCGCCGAGCAGCGTCTTGTGTGTGGGATACCCCTCTTTCTCGGGCCCCTGCGGCTCGATCGAGAGATAGTCGATACCGACCAGCTTCAGGCCGCGATCGACGCACCAGCGGGCGGCGGTGCGGTCGAGCGCAACGAAGTCACGGTCGAAGGGCTTGACCGGCTCGCGCCAGCGCTCGCTGTTCCGCGTCTTGAAGAGGATGCGTTTCGTTGTCGCCGTCACGCCGCTGCGTTCGAGCCAAGCGGCGCCGATGTGGCCTGGGCCATCGAACTCGACCACGCGACACGGCCCGACCAGCGCGTCCACCGGAAGCCGGTCGACGGTCTCGGCACCTTCGATGAAGTGGACCGGCGGATCCACGTGCGTCCCGGTGTGGTTGCCGAACGTCACCAGCGACACGTTGGCCGAGTCGCCGTTCGCGATGCGCCGCAGCGGCGTCATCTTGGGTCCGTCTTCGCCTGGCCAAGTGGGCATCCCCGCACGCATCACGAGCGAGACGTCGTGCACCTTCATCCGGCCACCTCCACCACGGTCTTTATCTGCGCTGGATCGTGAGGCAGCGCTCGCGCCGCGTCCGCGAGCGGCACGCGCCGCGTGATGAGTGCGCCCAGGAATCCGGGCCAGCGTTGCTCCGCCTGCGATAGGTCGAGGATCCCGGTCCGAAAGTCGTCGGACTTCGCGTTGACGGTGCCGAGCACGAGCACGTTGTCGAGCACAAGCTTCTTGTTGATGACGTCCGCAGGCAGCTCGAGCGAGCCCATCGCTCCGGTCACGCTGGTGAGTATCACCGCGCCGTTCGCGCCGACGAGCTGCAGGCACTGGAATGCGACTGCGGCGTTACCGGTGGCCTCGATCACGACGTCGATCGGTTTCGAGTGCGAGGCGAGCGTCGCGAGCGGTGTGACGCTCGTCGCGGCGTAGCCCGCGCCGATCCGCGCGAGCAGCGCCTCCTTCTCCGGCTTGTGCTGGCGCTCGACGACCGTGACGTCGACACCCTGGAGCCGAAGCTTCACGGCCGCGAGTATCCCCACCGGTCCCCCGCCGGCGACGATCGCGGTGCGCGGCTCCCATACCGTCATGCGCCGCTGTGCGATGACGAGGTGACGCCATCCTTTTTCCGTGATCGTGAGCGGCTCCAGCAGCACAGCGACGTCCGCGATCGTTTCGGGCACGACGAACAGGTACTCGATCCGCTCCACAAAACGCTCGGCGCAGAAGCCGTGGATGCCGTTGATCCCGCGCTCCTGGAAGCCGCCCCAAAGGCACATGTCCTGTTCGCCACTGCGGCAGTTGGGACAGCCGTCGGGTCGGCGAACGCTCGCGACGACAGGGGTGCCGGCCGCGAGTGATCCCGCGTCGCGCGCGACACGCCCGAAGCTCTCGTGACCGAGAACGAGGATGTCGGCGCCGTCCGGCGCGCGCCCGTAGTCCCCGCGCTCGATCTCGGCGTCCGTGCCGCACAGGCCGACGCGCACGACGTCGACGAGGACCTCGCCATCGCCCACGTGCGGATCGGCCACGTCGCGCACCGCGCCGGAGCCCGCGCGTCCCGGCACGACCGTGAGCGCTCGCACGCGCGGAGCATATGGGCACTCCGGCCGCGATACTGTCGCGCGATGGTCACGCCGCGAGAGGTCGAGCGCGTGTTCACCGAGGCCGGTGCATTCCGCGAGGGACACTTCGTCCTCGCGTCGGGAAAACACTCGCCGCGCTATCTCGAAAAGTTCCAGGTGCTGCAGTGGCCGGCACGGACCGTCACTCTCTGCGCGGACATCGCCGAGTGGGCACGGTCGCTCGCGCCGCGGACCGTCGCGGGACCGACGACGGGCGGCATCATCCTCGCGCACGAGGTCGCGCGACAGATGGACCTGCGAGCGGTCTACGCCGAGCGGGTCGAGGGCGGACGGGGCCGGGAGTTCCGTCGCGGGTTCGAGCTCGGCTCCGGCGAGCGTGTGCTCGTCGTCGACGACATCATGACGACCGGCGGATCCGTCCAGGAGACGATCGACGCGGTGCGCGGCGCGGGCGCGCAGGTCGTGGGCGCGGCCGTGCTCGTCGACCGGTCGGGTGGCACGGCAAGCCTCGATGTCCCGTTGCACGCCCTATGGACGGTCGACATCCCGGCCTACGCGCCGGCAGATTGCCCACAATGCGCGGAGGGCGTGCCGGTCACGAAGCCTGGCACGACCCCTGCTCAGGTGGTGCGCCAGTGAAGGAACTCGTCAGGCTTGTCCGGACTCTCATGTGGATGGCCTTCGCCGCCGCGATCTATCAGGAGCTGAAGAAGCCGCCCGAGGCGCGGACCTGGAACGGAAAGGTCGCCGGCACGGTCCCCTATGACTTCCGGCTCCCGACGCTGGATCGGCTGCGCGACGCCTACTGGAATCCGGACAGCGAGCAGCTCTTCTCCGAAAAGGTCTTCGGCGTCGGCTGGGCCGTCAACATCCCGGTCGCGGCGCGGAAGGTCAGCGAGATCGTGTCGCAGTACGCCGAATCGAGCGCCTCGCTCCGCCGACGCGTTTCGATTTCGCGACACGACGAGCCTCCGGCGCTCCCCGACCATCCCCGAGCGCGACCCGACGAGCCCTGATCTCGAGATAGGCAGGTAGCCAGCGCTCGAGCTCGTCCGCTGACCCAGGCTCGCCACCTTCGTAGCTCGGCGAGTACTCCCAGAGTCCGTCGACGACAAGTCCGTTCTGCGCGCACGCATTGACGAGGTCGCTGGTGCGATGTCCGTATTCGAGCGTGCGCGCCTCGACCTTGACCGAGCCGAACTCCCACAGCGCGTCCGCGAACGGCACGGACCCATCGTCGAAGTAGCGCTGCTTGAATCCCCAACCGGTGCCGGTCCACGTCTCCTGCATGCGCAGCGCGACCGGGTGCATGGTGGAGAAGACGTAGATCCCGCCGGGCGCGAGGATGCGCGCGGCCTCGGCGATGACCCGGTCCGCATCGGGGACGAACACCAGCGAGTGGTGGTGGCTCACGATGTCGAACTCGCCGTCCGCGAACGCAGCGAGATCGCGCATGTCGCCCTGGACGAAACGAAGCTTCGTGCCGCGGTCCCGCGCGAGCGCGCGCACCGTGGTGAGCTGACGCCTCGAGATGTCGAACAGCGTCGTCGTCGCTCCGAGCTCGGCGAAGAGGACGGCGTCCCAGCCGCCACCGCCCGCGAGTGACAGGACGCGCTTTCCGTTCAGGTCGACGCTGCGCAGCCTGCCGTGCGTCAGGTCATCGAGGAAGCGTCGCTTGCCGCGGGCGTCGCGCGGCGGCTTGCCCAGTGGACGCGTGTAAGGGATGCCGGCCTCCGCGAGTCGTTCCCACATCTTCCGGTTGTGCTCGCCGACATCGTCGATCGCGACGCGCCGGGTCAGGGGACATCCTCGCAGCACTTGTTCAGGTGCGCGTCCATGAAGGCGCGAACGCGTGCGCCGTCGTAGGCCGGGAGCTCTTCGATCCATTCCCAGGCCGTGAGGACGAGCGTGCCGGATGGGATCTTGTCGTACGGGCGGATGACGAGCTTGACCTGGTTGAATTTGTCCTTCGGGTAAGTCGTGAGAAGGGCCTGCAGCGCAGCGAGTGATTCGGCCGGGATGTTGTTGTGCGAGGCGACGACACCGCCGTGCTCGAGGTTGTGCACCGCGCGCTCATCCGGAACAGGTTCGGTGTGGAAGCCCCAGGTCGTTGGCGCGGGCCAGTGTGCGCCTGAGGTCGGCGGATACGACGGATAGACGATCGCGACGCCATCGGTCCGATGATCACCGAGGCCGGCGCCCGGTCCGGTGAACTTTCCAGGGCCGCCGCCGAGGCCGAACAGCGAACGTGCCAACAGAACGCCAATAACAAGGATCACAGCCGCGGCTCCCACCGCGACCCACGGCACGCGGCGATGCCACGCGTAGCGGCTCGGCGCGTTCGCGCGCGCGGTGCCTCGGACCGCGCGCTTCTTCTTACGCGGCATGCGGCCCTATTCGCCGAGCGCCAGGTCGACGGCGTCGCGAATGCGCGCGAGACGATCTTTGCGCTCGGCCACGAACCGCTCGATCCCCGCGAGCAGGTGCTGCGGCGAAAGGTGCGCTTCCGCGATGACCTCGTCGACCGTCCCGCCCGTGCGCCAGCGGTCGTCCCAATCGGACGTGAGCGAGTATTCGGCGACG
>DATEZK010000001.1:0-2742 GCA_035255665.1 Candidatus Limnocylindria bacterium | reverse complement strand
GTCATCCGCGTCGATCGCGATCGAGTGCAGACCCATGCCGCCAAAGCCGGGCACCCATTTCGCGCGTGAGGGCTGATCGTCCAGCGCCTTGTTGAGCTGCCAGGTCTCGCCGCGGTCCTCGCTCTTCCAGAGCGCGGCCGGCTCGGTGCCCGCCCACACGACGTTCGGCGTCCTTACGTGCCCGGGCTCGATGTGCCATGTCTGAGAGAAGGTGCGATCCGAACCCTCGGGGAACGCGGGATTCTTGGACTTCTGCCAGGTCTTTCCCATGTCGCGGCTGTAGTCGATGCGCGATCCGCCCCAGGTCATGTTGATCGCGGCGTACATCGAGCCGTCTCGCGGGTCGTAGGTCGCATGGTGGATCGGAGCGGGCGCGGAGTACGGACCATCCTGCGTCCACTTCTTCCGGTCCGCGTCACTGCGCAGCGTGTACAGCCCCTTCTTCGTACCGACCAAGAGCACCACTTGCTTCGCCACCCTGTCCCCTCCTGTATCTATCCGCCCGACAGGGCGGGAATCACGTGCACGATGTCGCCGTCGCTGAGCCTGGTGTCCTCGCCGCCGAGGAAGCGCATGTCCTCGTCGTTCACGAAGAGGCTGAGGTGCCGGCGCAGCCGGCCATGCTCGTCGCGCATCCGCTCCGCGAGCGACGGGTGAGCGCGGACGAGCGCCTCGAGCGCCTCGCGCAGCGTCGCGGCGTCGAGCGTGACGTCGCGCGCTCCGCCCGCGAAGCCGCGGTAGGCGCCGTGTAGGAGGACCTTCACATGAGCACGACGAACGGGTTCGGTCATTCTCGACAGCCTAGCGAGGACGGGCCGCGAGCCGCCGCTCGAGCAGCGCTCGCTCGCCGGGGTTGTCGGTGAGCTCGAGCGCGCGCTCGTCCGCCGCGCGCGCGTCATCCGGCCGACCGAGCGCGCGAAGCAGCTCGCCGCGCGTCGCGTGGAACAGGTGGTACCCGTTCAGTTCACCAGAAAGCGCGTCGACCTCGGCGAGCGCGGCAGCGGGTCCTTCGACGTGCCACACGGCGATGGCGCGATTGAGCCGCACGACCGGCGTGTCGGCGAAGCCCAGCAACACGTCGTACGAGCGCACGATCTCGTTCCAGCGCGTCGTCTCCCAGCTCTTCGCGTCGGCGTGCGCGCCCGCGATGACCGCCTGTAGCTGGTACGGCCCGGGCCGGCGCATGCGGACGTAGCGTCCGACGATGCCGAACGTCGCCTCGATCTTCGCGCGATCCCATTTCGACCGGTCCTGATCGCGGAGCAGCACGATGTCGCCGTTGGTATCGAAGCGCGCGTCCGCGCGGGCGAGATTGAAGCGCATGAGCGCCAGCAGCCCCAGCACCTCCGGCTCGTCGGGCATCAGCTGCGCGAGCAGGCCGGTGAGCCATTCCGCCTCGGTCGCGAGGTCGCGATCGGCGACACCGCGCGAGCCCGTGGCGAGGTAGCCCTCGTTGAACATCAGATAGAGGACGGCGAGGACCTCTTCGAGCCGATCCGGAAGCTCGTGCGCCTCGGGCACGCGGAACGGGATCTTCGCGTCGACGATCTTCCGTTTCGCGCGGACCAGCCGCTGCGCGACCGTCGCTTCGGCCTGCAGGAACGCGCGCGCGATCTCGGCGGTCGTGAGCCCGGCGACGGAGCGGAGCGTGAGCGCGAGCTGCGCCTCGCGCGCGAGCGCGGGATGGCAGCAGGTGAAGATGAGCTCGAGGCGCTCGTCCGGGAGCGAGCCCGCCTGTGTCATCGGTGTCTCCTCCAGCTGCGCGACCTTTTCGCGGTAGCGCGTCTCTCGCCGCAGCCGGTCGATCCCTTTTCGGTGCGCGGTCGTCATGAGCCAGGCGCCGGGGTTGTCGGGGATGCCCGAGCGGGGCCAGTGCTCCAGCGCTGCGACGAGCGCGTCCTGCACGCACTCTTCCGCGAGATCGAAGTCGCCCAGTCGCTTCACGAGCGCCGCGGTGAGCCGGCCCGCCTCCTGGTGGAAGACGGCGGCCACCGCGTCACTCGTGATCGTGATCAGGCTCCGTGGTCCACGATCGGTCGCACTTCGACGTCACCGCCGGGCCAGCTCTTGGCCACGGCGATCGCCTTGTCGAGATCTTCGACCTCGATGAGCGCGAATCCACCGACGGACTCCTTCGATTCGACGAACGGTCCGTCGGTGACCTTCATCGTGCCGTTCACGCGCCGGACCGTCGTCGCGGTGCGCTGCGGCTTGAGCTCCTCGCCGCCTTTGACGACGCCCGACTTCACCAGGTCGTCCCACCAGGACATGATCCGGCCGTAGCTCTTCTCGAGCTCTGCCTTCGGCTGTGACTCCCACTCCGCGTCGTCTCCAATGAACATGAGCACGTACTTCGGCATGTCGTTCCTCCTCACCGTGGCCGCTGTTCGACGATCTCGCGGATCTCGATGGCGTGGCCCGGCCAGGTCTTCGCGAGCGCGATGGCCGCGTCACGGTCCGGGACCTCGATGATCGAATAGCCGCCGACGGACTCCTTGGACTCGATGAACGGTCCGTCGACCACGCTCACCTTCCCGGTCCGCTTGCGGATCGTGGTCGCGGTGCGCGTCGGCTGCAGCTCGGCGCCGCCGTCGCTGATCTTCGACCCGTTGGTCTCGAACCACTTGAAGATCTCGCCATAGGTCTGCTTTTGCTCCGGCGTGGGGTCGCCCTGGTACTCCACGCCGTCGTCGATGAACAGGAACGCGTACTTGGACATCGCTCATGCCTCCCTTGGCCGTT